>JAGOEY010000101.1:3267-6600 GCA_017997515.1 Burkholderiaceae bacterium
CTTACTTTCTCTTGGCGAAGCAAGAGAAAGTGAGTCGCCCGCCGGGGCGAAACCCGGCCGCCGACCTCAAAACAGCAGCAACGGCTGTACAGCGAAGAGCGCAACCCCGTCATACAACCCGCCCAGAAAACCGACGCCCCATCCGGTCAAACGCCAAATACACCACAGGCGTCGTAAACAGCGTCAGAACCTGAGAAACCACCAGCCCCCCAAAAATCGCAAGTCCCAGTGGCCGCCGCAGTTCAGCCCCCTCCCCCACACCCAACATCAACGGCACCGCCGCAAACAAAGCAGCCAACGTCGTCATCAAAATCGGCCGGAACCGCAACAGCGCCGCGCGGTGAATCGCCTCCTGCGGCGACATCCCCTCATTCCGCTCGGCGTCGATGGCGAAGTCGATCATCATGATCGCGTTCTTCTTCACGATGCCGATGAGCAGAATGATGCCGATGATGCCGATCACCCCCAGGTCGTTGCCGGTGACCATCAACGCCAGCAGCGCACCCACCCCGGCCGAGGGCAGCGTGGACAGGATCGTCAGTGGGTGCACATAACTTTCGTACAACACCCCCAGCACGATGTAGACACACACCACGGCCGCCAGAATCAGCCACAGCTGGTTGGACAGCGACTTCTCGTACGCACCCGCTGCGCCCAGGAAGTTCATGGTCACGCCCTTGGGCAAACCGATCTCTTGCGCGGCCACGCGGATGCTGTCGACCGCCCGGCCCAGCGACACACCGGGCGCGGTGTCGAAGCCCACCGTGGCCGCCGGGTACTGCGCCACGTGGGTGATCTGCAGCGGGGCGAGTTGCTCGCGGATGGTGGCCATGGCGGACAGCGGGGTGGGCTGGCCACCGCTGGTGCGCAGGTTCAGGTTGCCCAGTGCGGTGGGTGAGTTGAGCTGCTCGGGCTGCGCCTCCAGGATCACGCGGTACTGGTTGGTCTCGGTGAAGATGGTGGACACGATGCGCTGGCCAAACGCGCTGTAAAGCGCGTCGTCCACCGCACTGGCCGTGATGGCCAGGCGGGACGCGGTGTTGCGGTCGATGTCCACAAAGGCCGACAAACCTTCGGCCCCGGCGTCGCTGGTGACGTTGCGCACCTGGGGTGCGCCTTGCAGCTGTTGCATGAGTTTGCGCACCCACTGGGTCACGGTGGCCGAGTCCACGGCCTCGATCGACAGGCGGTATTCGGTGGGGCCGGTTTCTGCGTCGATGGTCAAATCTTGTGTGGGCTGCAGGTACAGGCGCACACCGGCCACCTGCTGCACCCGGTCACGCAGGCGCTGCATGCTGGCCTCCTGGTCACCCCGGCCCGGCACCATGTTGATGAGCATGCGCCCGGTGTGCAGCATGGTGTTGTTGGCTGCGTCCACACCAATCACGGTACTCAAACTTTGCACCTCGGGGTCGGCCAGAATGGCGCGGGCCGCGGCCTGCTGCAGTTCGGCCATACGGTCAAACGACACGTCCTGCGCGGCCTCGATGCGGGCCTGCAGCTGGCCGGTGTCTTGTGTGGGAAACAGGCCTTTCGGGATCACGATGTACAGCAGCACGGTGAGCACCATGGTCAGCACGGCCACCACCAACGTGAGGCCCTGGTGGCGCAGCACCCATTGCAGCTGGCCGTCGTAGCGGTGCACAACGCGGTCGAAGAAGCGCTGCACCGCCGTGCCAAATTTGCCACCTTCTTCGGCTTGCGGCTTCAACCAGCGCGCCGACATCATCGGCACCAGCGTGAGTGACACCACCGCAGAAATCAAAATGGTGATGGCCAGCGTGACCGCAAATTCGCGGAACAGACGCCCCACCACGTCACCCATAAACAGCAGCGGAATCAGCACCGCAATCAGCGACACGGTGAGCGAGATGATGGTGAAGCCGATCTGTTTCGCGCCCTTGAGTGCGGCCTGGAACGGCGGCTCGCCTTCTTCGATGTAGCGCGCGATGTTCTCGATCATCACGATGGCGTCGTCCACCACAAAGCCGGTGGCAATGGTCAGCGCCATCAGGCTCAGGTTGTTCAGGCTGTAGCCCAGCAAGTACATCGCGCCGCAGGTGCCGATGAGGGAGATGGGCACGGCCAGGCTGGCAATCACCGTGGCGCGCAGGCTGTGCAAAAAGAAAAAGATCACCAACACCACCAGCACCACGGCCAGCAGCAGCTCCAGTTGTACATGTTTCACCGAAGCGCGGATGCCGGTGGTGCGGTCGGACAAGACCTCGACCTTGAGCGACGCGGGCAGGCCGGCCTGTAACTCGGGCAGTTGTTGCTGGATCGCGTCCACCGTGGCAATCACATTGGCACCGGGCTGGCGCTGCACGTTGAGGATGATGGCCGCAGTGAGTGGCGATTCCTGTGTGCCAGCCCAGGCACCGAGCCGGTTGTTTTCCGCGCCCTCCACCACCCGCGCCACGTCGCGCATGCGCACCGGGGCCTCGTTGCGGTAGGCGACGATCAGGTTCTGGTAGTCCGCTGCCGTGAGCAACTGGTCATTCGCGTTGATGGTGTACGAGCGTTTGGGGCCGTCGAAGCTGCCCTTGGCGCTGTTGGCGTTGGCGCTGCTGATGGCGGTGCGCAAGGTGTCCAGGCCAATGCCGTAGGACGCCAGCGCCTTGGTGTCGGCCTGGATACGCACGGCAGGGCGCTGCCCCCCGGCCAGGGTCACCAGGCCCACACCGTTGACCTGGCTGATCTTCTGCGCCAGCCGCGTGTTGACCAGGTTTTGCACCTCGGTCAACGGCAGTGTGTCGGACGTGATGGACAGCGACAGGATGGGTGCGTCGGCCGGGTTGACCTTGGCGTAGACGGGGGGTGCGGGCAGGTCGGCCGGCAGCAGCGAACTGCCCGCGTTGATGGCGGCCTGCACCTCTTGTTCGGCCACGTCGATCTTCAGGCCCAGACCAAACTGCAGCGTGACGATGGACACCCCTGCCGCGCTGGTGGAGGCCATACGGGTCAGGCCCGACATCTGGCCCAGCTGGCGCTCCAGCGGCGCGGTGACGGTGCGCGCCATCACCTCGGGGCTGGCACCGGGGTACAGCGTTTGCACCTGGATGGTGGGGTAGTCCACCTGCGGCAGCGCAGCCAGCGGCAGGAAGCGAAAGCCCACCAAACCGGCCAGCACGATGGCCAGCATCAGCAAGCCGGTGGCGACGGGCCGCTCAATAAACGGGCGCGAAGGGCTCATGCTCATGGGTTTTGCGCAGGGCGACGCCCTTCACGGCGGGGGCCGGATGCGCCGTTGCGCGGGGCCGATGCCGCAGCACCGGGACGTGCCGCTGCATCCGACGCCAGCCGCACACTGGCCCCGTCGGTCAACCGGTCACC
>JAGOEY010000102.1 GCA_017997515.1 Burkholderiaceae bacterium
ATACGGAAGGCTTCACCCATACCCACGATCTGGTGGGTGGGCAAGGTGCCGGAACGCATGCCGCGCTCATGGCCGCCACCGTGGATCTGGGCTTCCAGACGCACGCGGGGTTTGCGGCGCACATACAACGCGCCCACACCCTTGGGACCGTAGGTCTTGTGCGCAGTCATGCTCATCAGGTCGATGGGCAGGGTCTTCAAATCAATGTCGACACGGCCGGTAGCCTGGGCTGCATCCACATGCAGCAGGATGCCCTTCTCACGGCACAGCGCTCCGATGGCGGGGATGTCCTGAATCACACCAATTTCGTTGTTCACGAACAGGATGCTGATCAGGATGGTGTCGGGGCGGATGGCGGCCTTCAGGGCGTCCATGTCCACCAAACCGTCTTCCTGCACATCCAGGTAAGTCACGTCAAAACCCTGGCGCTCCAACTCGCGCATGGTGTCCAGCACGGCTTTGTGCTCGGTTTTCAGCGTGATCAGGTGTTTGCCCTTGGTCTTGTAGAACTGGGAGGCACCTTTGAGGGCCAGGTTGATGGACTCGGTGGCACCACTGGTCCAGACGATTTCACGCGGGTCCGCACCAATCAGGTCGGCGACCTGGGTGCGTGCGTTTTCAACGGCTGCTTCTGCCTCCCAGCCCCACGCATGGCTGCGGGATGCAGGGTTGCCAAAATGTTCACGCAACCAGGGAATCATGGCGTCGACCACACGGGGGTCCACCGGCGTGGTTGCGCCGTAATCAAGGTAAATGGGGAAATGCGGGGTCATGTCCATGGCTGGCTCGAATATCGTGGGGCTGGCAACAGGGGATGGCCGGGCGGGAGCCCAACCATCCAGGTCAGGCTGTGCCTGGCGTTTTAGCTTTTGGCAAACGCGTTACCCAGTGCGAACACCGAGTTGGGCGCGTTGATACGCATGGGTTTGACCACGGGTGCACTGGAAATCGCGCGCCGGATCATGGGTTTATCTTCAATCTGGACGCCCTTGGCGAGTTGTTCGTCCACCAACTTTTGCAGCGTGACGGAATCCAGAAACTCGACCATACGTTGGTTCAGTGAAGTCCAGAGCTCATGGGTCATGCAGCGGCCTGCTTCACCCAAGCAATTCTCTTTGCCGCCGCAGTGGGTAGCGTCAATAGGCTCATCCACCGACACGATGATGTCGGCAACCGTGATATCTGCAGCCTTGCGGCCCAGGGTGTAACCACCACCGGGGCCACGGGTGGACTCCACCAGTTCGTGGCGACGCAGCTTGCCAAACAGCTGCTCCAAGTAGGACAGGGAAATTTGCTGGCGCTGGCTGATAGCAGCCAGGGTGACCGGGCCACTGTTCTGGCGCAGTCCGAGATCAATCATTGCGGTGACCGCAAACCGGCCTTTGGTTGTGAGACGCATAACAAGCTCCTTCTAGTTGGCTTGACCATCTATGAACAGCTTTCGAGACCTCTGCAAGGCTGAAAGCACCGTCTCCACCCGTTTCCCTGCCGCCTGGTGCGGTCAGAGCCCTTCATCGTCGGGTTTTTTGTTGAGTATTTGCGTCAAGTATACCACAATGCCCTGCTTTTTCTGTCGGGTATAGCCGAAATGCCCAATTTTGAGGCAATAAGACGGGTTGCCACCATTGACAACCCCGCCGCAGTACCTCAAACCGATCTGCCGCCAGCGGGCAAAATCACCACGTTGTCCGTGCCATGGGCACCAAAAGCGCGCTCTTTGAGCAGTCCCAACTGGTCGCGCACCTGGGCCGCTTTTTCGAATTCCAGGTTGCGTGCGTGTTCCAGCATCAGTTTCTCCAGACGCTTGATTTCGCGGGCGATGTCTTTCTCGCTCATGTCCTCGACCCGCGCGCGCTGCATGGCGGCGTTGTCGAGGCGCTCGGCTTCTTTACCCGCTTTTTCGCTGTAGACACCATCGATCAGGTCACGCACCTGCTTCACGATGCTGCGCGGGGTGATGCCCAGCGCCAGGTTGTGGGCGATCTGGCGTGTACGGCGGCGTTCGGTCTCACCAATGGCGCGCTTCATCGAGTCGGTCACCTTGTCGGCGTACAGAATGGCGCGGCCATTCAGGTTGCGAGCGGCCCGGCCAATGGTCTGGATCAAGGACCGCTCCGAGCGCAAAAAGCCCTCCTTGTCCGCGTCCAGAATGGCAACCAGCGACACCTCTGGAATGTCCAGCCCTTCACGCAACAGGTTGATACCCACCAGCACGTCAAACGCCCCTAACCGCAGGTCACGCAAAATTTCCACCCGCTCCACCGTGTCCACATCGCTGTGCAGGTAACGCACCTTGACACCGTTGTCGGTCAAATAATCGGTCAGCTGCTCGGCCATCCGTTTGGTCAGGGTGGTGATCAGCACCCGCTCCTGTTTGTCCACGCGGATACGGATTTCCTGCAGTACATCGTCCACCTGGTGGGTGGCGGGCCGCACCTCCACCTCGGGGTCGACCAGACCGGTGGGCCGCACCAACTGCTCCACCACCTGGCCGGTGTGTTCGTTCTCCCAAGTGCCGGGGGTGGCCGAGACAAACACCGCCTGGCGCATCTTGGTCTCGAACTCTTCAAACTTCAGCGGACGGTTGTCCAGCGCACTCGGCAGACGGAAACCGTATTCGACCAGTGTGGTCTTGCGTGCCCGGTCGCCGTTGTACATGCCGCCAAACTGACCGATCAGCACATGGCTTTCATCCAGGAACATCACCGCGTCTTTGGGCAGGTAATCCGTCAGCGTGGACGGCGGCTCGCCGGGCGCGGCACCACTCAGATGGCGGGTGTAGTTCTCGATGCCTTTGCAGTGCCCTACTTCGCTGAGCATTTCAAGGTCAAACCGGGTGCGCTGCTCCAGCCGCTGGGCCTCGACCAGTTTGCCCTGCCCCACCAGCTCTTTCAGCCGGTCGCTCAGCTCCATCTTGATGGTTTCCACCGCGGCCAGCACCTTGTCGCGTGGCGTCACGTAATGGCTGCTGGGGTACACCGTGAAGCGTGGAATTTTTTGGCGGACGCGGCCGGTCAGCGGGTCGAACAGCTGCAGTGACTCGATCTCGTCGTCAAACAGCTCGATACGAATGGCCAGCTCGGAATGTTCGGCCGGAAAAACGTCAATGGTGTCGCCCCGCACGCGGAACTTGCCGCGTGAAAAATCGGCATCGTTGCGCTGGTACTGCATCCGAATGAGCTGCGCAATCACATCACGCTGGCCCAGCTTGTCGCCGGTGCGCAGCGTCATCACCATGCGGTGGTAACTCTCGGGCTCACCAATACCGTAGATGGCCGACACGGTAGCCACGATCACCACGTCGCGCCGCTCCATCACACTCTTGGTGCAGCTCAGGCGCATCTGTTCGATGTGTTCGTTGATGGCGCTGTCTTTCTCGATAAACAGGTCGCGCTGCGGCACGTACGCTTCAGGCTGGTAGTAGTCGTAGTAGCTGACGAAATACTCCACCGCGTTTTTCGGGAAGAACTCGCGGAACTCGCTGTACAGCTGGGCCGCCAGCGTTTTATTCGGTGCAAAAACAATAGCAGGCCGCCCCAACCTGGCAATCACATTGGCCATGGTGAAGGTCTTGCCCGAGCCCGTCACCCCCAGCAGGGTCTGGAACACCTCGCCGTCGTTCACACCTTCCACCAGCTTCTCGATGGCGGCGGGCTGGTCACCCGCAGGCGGGTACGGCTGGTAGAGCTGGAAAGGAGAGTCCGGAAAACTCACAAATTGGCCCGTATCCACCGACGACGGGCCGTTGGTGTCATCCAAAACCGGGGCTGTTACGTTCTGCATCGGGCGTCTGTCCTCAAAAGCCATCAGGGCTAACCCGCTAAAATCGCGGGCAACCGGATAGCGTAACGCGACTTCAGAATCCGTGTCGCTCCCATAAATTCTCACCAAGCCCAAAGGACTTTTCATGTCTCTGTTTACCGCCGTAGAAATGGCCCCACGCGACCCGATCCTGGGTCTCAACGAGCAATTTGCCGCCGACACCAACCCCAACAAAGTGAACCTGGGTGTAGGCGTGTACTACGACGACAACGGGAAACTACCCCTGCTGCAATGTGTGCAGGCCGCTGAAAAAGCCATGATGGACAAACCCACAGCCCGTGGTTACCTGCCCATCGACGGTATTGCCGCGTACGACAACGCCGTCAAGGGCCTGGTGTTTGGTGCCGACAGCGAACCCGTCACCTCCGGCCGCGTGGCCACGGTGCAGGCCATTGGTGGCACTGGCGGCCTGAAGATTGGTGCCGACTTCCTGAAGGGCCTGAGCCCCAATGCCACCGTGCTGATCTCCGACCCGAGCTGGGAAAACCACCGCGCGCTGTTCACCAACGCCGGGTTCAAGGTCGACACCTACGCCTACTACGACGCAGCCAAACGCGGCGTCAACTTCGACGGCATGCTGGCCAGCCTGAACGCTGCCGCCGCTGGCACCATCGTCGTGTTACACGCCTGCTGCCACAACCCCACGGGTTACGACATCACCGCTGACCAGTGGGACCAGGTCGTTGCCGCGGTCAAGGCCAAGGGCTTGACCGCATTCCTCGACATGGCCTACCAGGGCTTTGGCCACGGTATCGCCGAAGACGGTGCCGTGATTCAGAAGTTTGTGGCCGCCGGTCTGAACTTCTTTGTGTCCACCTCGTTCAGCAAGAGCTTCAGCCTCTACGGCGAACGTGTGGGCGGCCTGTCCGTGCTGTGCGCCGACAAGGAAGAGGCCAGCCGCGTGCTGAGCCAGCTCAAGATCGTTATTCGCACCAACTACTCCAACCCACCCACCCACGGTGGTGCGGTGGTGGCTGCCGTGCTGAACAACCCCGAGCTGCGTGCCCTGTGGGAAAAGGAACTGGGCGAGATGCGCGTGCGTATCAAGGCCATGCGCCAGAAGCTGGTGGACGGCCTGAAGGCGGCCGGTGTGCAGCAAGACATGTCTTTCATCACAACCCAGATCGGCATGTTCAGCTACTCGGGCCTGAGCAAGGACCAGATGGTGCGCCTGCGCAATGAGTTTGGTGTGTATGGCACCGACACCGGCCGTATGTGTGTGGCTGCGCTGAACAGCAAGAACATCGACTACGTCTGCCAGGCTATCGCCAAAGTCGCCTGATCGATAAGCTCTGCATAACCGGGCGGCACTTCGGTGCCGACCCGGTTTTTTGTTGTCCATCTCTTAGGCTCCGTACTCCAGAAATGCAGCAAAAAATCCCGTAGTTTCAGCATAGAATTGGCACCAAGCGTACGAAACATGTGCGCTAGCAGCTATATATTTTGTAGCAAATAGCCCAACACCTTTACCCTTGGTGGCCTGGCTTTTGCGTACATGCCAACACCATGGAAACACCCCCCTCCACCATGCCTCCCAGCCTGAACCACAGCCGCCTTGAAGATGTGCAGGCCATTTGCGCCGGCACCTTGTTTGTGGCCATGGCGATGGTGGTGTTTGGGCATGCGGGGCTGTTGACCGGTGGCACGGCGGGGGTGGCCTTTCTGCTGCACTACGCAACCGGGGTGGGTTTTGGCAAGGTGTTTTTTGTGGTCAACCTGCCCTTCTACTGGTTTGCCTGGCGGCAGATGGGCAGCGAATTCACACTCAAGACCTTTGCGGCCATTGCCATGTTGTCAGTCATGACCGAGATCGCGCCACGCTTCATCGACATCGAATTGCTGCACCCCGCATTTGCCGCCGTTTTTGGCGGCCTGATGCTGGGCACTGGCTGCCTGTTCCTGGCCCGCCACCGCGCCAGCCTGGGCGGGGCCACCATCGTCACGCTCTACCTGCAGGAGAAACACGGCTGGCGCGCGGGCAAGGTGCAGTTGGTGATCGACTGCACCGTGGTGCTGCTGGCCCTGTTTGTGGTGGAGCCCGCACGCGTCGGCTGGTCGGTGCTGGGCGCGGTGGTGATGGGCTTGTTTTTGTGGGTGAACCACCGGCCCGGGCGCTACATGGCGATGTAAGAACGTGTTCACGGTCTATCCGGGCCGCGCAAGTGTCTTTTCGGGATGGGATGCAAGGCGCAGTGCGCCGTCCATAGCCCGGCTATGGACAAGCACTGCAACGCCGCAGACCGCCCGAAAAGGCACTTGCCCGAAGGGTTGGGGCGAAATCGGGCGATTTCTGCGTCCCATCGCTTGCATGGGCAGGAGCCCATGCGGCGCGCCGAGACTTCGAACTCATCCCGATTGCGCCCCAACGCGGCTCCGGATAGATCGTGAACACGTTCTTAGCCCTCATCCCCAAACTACAGATCGCATCGAGATGGATGCCGCCTGAAAACTGGTGTTGAAGAAACGCGGCGTTTCCTTGGGCTGCACAGCACCCGCGGTGTAGAGCAAGGGCAGGTAATGCTCGTAGGTCGGGTGGGCCTGGGACGCCACAGTGCCCCACTGGCGAAAATCGGCCAGGGGTGCCAGCAGGCCCTGCTGCAACTGGTCGGTCACACGTTTGTCAAAGTCCAGCGCCCAGTCGTAGGCCTGGTTGGACGCCGCACCCCGCTGCGTTGCACGCAGGTTGTGCACCACGTTGCCACTGCCCACAA
>JAGOEY010000103.1 GCA_017997515.1 Burkholderiaceae bacterium
TGCCGACCAGGTTTCGGTGGCGGCGGCCACACGTTTGCGGGCCTGGGCCAGAACGGTGGGGTCGTAACGGCCAAACCGGCGCACTTCGTAGTCCACCGGGCTGAAGCGGTCCAGCCGGTAGGCCTGGCGCACTGCCGCCAAGATCGGCGCATTGTCGGAAGTGGGCGCCTGCGCACAGAAGAACAACATGTCCTGCCACAGGCGCTCTGACACGGTGTCATCCCCGCGGGCCAGGGTTGCGTACTGCATCAGCACCCGGGACGCCACACGTTTGACGTACAGGTCGGACGGCAGCAAACCTGCGGCCATGGCGTCAAAAAAGCCCGCGCAGATCTTCCAGAACGTACGCACCGGCCCTGCGGGTAATGCAGCCGCAAAGCCCAGGCTGGTGTTGCTGAGGCTGCGTGCTGCCTGCAGATCACCGCCCTTGACAATCTTCAGCACCGCCTGGTCGAGCTGCGACCGGGCCTGGGTGCCGTAGTACAACGGGGTTTCGAGGATGGCCAGGTCAGGCTCCACCGAACGGCGCTCCAGCGGCCACAGGTCAGCGGGGTGGATACGGTCGCTGCCGGCCAGGGTCTGCACCTCGCGGTAGTGCGGGAAAAGCCCCACAGCAGACGTCTCTTTGCCCGCCATCACGGCTTCGAGAAATTCGTTCACGGCAAAACTGGTGCGCTCCAGCACCTGCGCCGCGTTCTCGTTACACGCATGGGGGGTCTGCACAAACTGGTGGACGGCCGTTTCCATGGCGCGCACCACCAGCGCAGCTTCACGCATACCCACCATTTCCAGCGCGCCGGTGGCCGAGTGCAGGTGCTGGCGGGCGATGCGCAGGGCCACCGGGTCCAGCGCCGCAGCGTCGGCGGGGCCCGCCTGCGCCACGTTGTGTGCAAAAAGCTTGACGGATTTGACTGCGCCGTCGAGTGACTTGCGCAGCTCGTCCAGCACCCAGGCCAGGGGCCCCAGATCCTGTTGGGGAAACGCCCGGTCAGTGGAACGAACAGCGTCGGGAGTTTGCATGAAGGGGTCCAGTCCAGCGATGGGCCAAGAAGAGAAATGTGCAGGTGTTTCAGGCGATCTTGAACCGTGCCACCGACTGGCGCAGATCCTCGGCCATACGGGACAACTCGCGCACCTGCTGTGCCGTGGCGCGGGTACCGTCACCGGTTTGTTCCGTCACGGCAAAAATGTGCTGGATGTTGCCGGCCACTTCGTTGGCCAGTTCGGCTTCGCGGGAGGCAGACGACGAAATCTGCTGAATCAGGTCGGCCAGGCGGCGCGACACGCTGTCGATCTCGGTCAGTGCGGTACCTGCGCTGTCCGACAGGCGGGCCCCTTCCACCACACCCTGGGTGGAACGTTCCATAGCGGCCACGGCGTCCTGGGTGTCGGTCTGAATGGCACGCACGAGTGCAGAAATCTGGCGCGTCGCATCGGCCGAGCGTTCCGCCAGCCGCTGCACTTCTTCCGCCACCACCGAGAAGCCACGACCGGCTTCACCGGCCGATGCGGCCTGGATCGCAGCGTTCAGCGCCAGCACGTTGGTCTGTTCGGTAATGTCCGAGATCAGCTCGGTGATTTCACCAATCTCCTGCGACGACTCACCCAGGCGTTTGATCCGTTTGGAGGTGTCCTGGATCTGGTCACGGATGGCGTTCATACCCCCGATGGCGTTCTGCACGGCCTGCAGGCCCGAGTCGGCAGCCAGCAGCGACTGGCGCGCCACCGTGGCGGACTCTTGCGCCTGGTCCGACACGCCGGTAATACGCGTTGCCATGTCCAGTACCGATCGGCCTGTTTCACGGATTTCGCGCAGCTGCTCGGTGGACGCCGCCAGCAGTTCGGTCGAGGTGCTGTCCACTTGGGCGGTGGTTTGTGCCACACGGGTGGCCGTGTTCTGCACGTTGCCCACCAGCATGCGCAACTCTTCCACGGTGTAGTTCACCGAGTCGGCAATAGCGCCGGTAATGTCTTCGGTCACGGTGGCTTCCTGGGTCAAATCCCCTTCCGCCACGGCCTGCAGTTCGTTCATGAGCCGCAAAATGGCTGCCTGGTTGGCGTCGTTGACACGCTGGGCTTCCTGCTCCTGCTGTTGCGCTTCCAGTTGGCGCGCTTGTGCGTCCTGTTGCTGTTGCTCGGCAACGGTCTGGCGGCCACGGCTGGCCAGCAGCTGCACACGGGCCAGGCCAAAAGCGCAAGCCAGCACAAACAGCAGTGCCAGCAGCAGTGCCAGGATGGAGCCAAGGCCCAGACCGGTCTGGCTGGACAGGTTGCCCTGCAGCACTTCCATGTCCTTACGCAGGGGTTCACTGTCGGCCACGATCGCGGTTTGCGCTTCACGCGCCAGCACCAGCCCCTGCAGGTTGCCCAGAATGGCGCTGGCCTGTGCACGGGTCTCTTCATACAGGGCAAGCAAGGCGTCCAGCTGTTCACGGGTCTGGGTGTCCTTGGTGCCCGCCAGGCGCAGTTCGGGGCTGCCGTTGCGCAGGCCCAGGGCCAGTTCCTTGAAGGAATTCAAGTCCTTGCCCAGCAGGAACACGGCCTCGGGGCTCACGCCGTCCATGGTCTGGAATTCGTTGGCGGACTTGCCAATACGCTGCGTCAGCATCACCAGCTGGCCTGCGGCCGCGATGTCGGCAGACGGGGCGTTTTGCTGCAGTTTTTGCGACGCAATGGTTTCGGCAATTTCCAGCAGGTCGGAGGACTGGCGGTTGATGGTGCGCAAGGCGGCGCCCACCTCGGTCAGCACTTTTTCCTGGCCGGTCACCACGGCGGAGTTGCGCTCGGCGCGCTCCATCAGGGGTGTGATTTTTTCCAGATCGGACTTGAAACTGTCGCCCAGGGAGTCCACACCCAGCGCGCTGTCACCTTCATTCAGGGCGCGCACGTTCTTGGCCAGCACGGACGCACTTTCCACCACGTCGGGAAAGGCCTGCGGGCTGCCGATCAGGGCCTGGGACACCGACTTGGCCAGGCGCTGCGACTGCATCAGCGACTGGCCGGTTGCGGCCAGTTGCTGGGCCACACTGTCTGCCTTGCGCAGCGAAAAACCGGCCACCAGTGTCAGCACCAGCAGGGACACACCCAGCAAGGTGAACAGCACACGCTGGTGGCGCGCCACCGATGCGGTGCCCAGCAAAGGCAGCGTCACCGTATCTTCTGACTGCGCCACTGCGGCGGCCTCGGGCAGATCGGGCAAACGGCTTTCGGCAAAGTTCTCGGAGGGCTCCGGTGCCAGTGTGTCCAGGGCCGGGTTGCTGAATGTATCCCCCTCGGTGGCAGCCACAGCCTCCACGGCGTCGGTGTGGACAGGGGTTCCTGGCGTGCCGCCATCCGGCTCTGCAGGCTTTTGGACGAGGGGGTTTCCGAAATGATCGACGGCAGACATGGTAGTCCTTGGCTAAGAGCAGATGGTCTCAGGCACTGATGCTGAGAAACGGGGAGTATTGGGAGAGCGCCTGCAGGTTGATTTCCTGCCAGCGAACACCTTGGGTATCAACATAAACCTTGCCGAAATAGTCCGGCGTTCCACGGGGCGCGGGCTCGGCGGAGGTGAAAGCATCACCCCCTCGCAGCCCCGCCAGACTGTCCACCAGCAAGGCGACATTCACGTCCAGTGCCGTGTTCAGGGCCAGCAGGCTGGAGTCGGCCAGGGCCTGCTCGGAGCGTACGGCCGCTGCCGCACCCAGCGGCCAGGTGCTGGCCACAAAACCGGCAAAGTCCACCACACCAAACAGGCCACCCCGCAGGTTGGCCACCCCCATGAACCACGGCTGGGTGTAAGGCACGGGCTGAATGTTGGCCCAAGGGAAGATTTCGCCGGACTGGGCCAGCGACAGCAGATAGTGGGCACCACCGGCCTCCACCGCAAGCCAGGACACAGACAGGCCTTCGTTACGGGCGGCCTGCAATCGGGTGGCAAGACGGGTCTGGAGTTCGCGGAGCGCTTCGCGGTTAGCCATAGAGGGTGCGGGCCTTCAGATCAGTTCAGCGCGTTGATCTTGGCCTTCAGATCGGCAGGGTCCACCGGCTTGGTGATGTAGGCCCGCGCACCCTGGCGCATGCCCCACACACGGTCGGTTTCCTGGTTCTTGCTGGTGCACATGATGATGGGCACGTCGGAATACAGCGGGTCGCGGCTGATGGCACGGGTCAGCTGGAAGCCGTTTTGCCCGGGCATCACGACGTCCATCAGGATCAGGTCGGGCTTGCCTTCGGCGAGTCGGCGCATGGCTTCTTCGGCGTTTTCAGCGGTGCGGACCTGGTAGCCCTGCTTTTGCAGCACATCCGTGAGAAACATCAACTCCGTCTTCGAGTCATCAACGACCAAGACATTCTGGATGGGCATTAGGTCGCTCCTTGGGTGGTGGCGCCAAATTGCTGCACAACCTGCAGCAACTGGTCTTTGGTGAAAGGTTTGGTGAGGTAGTCCTGGCAACCCACCATACGCCCACGGGCCTTGTCGAACACACCGTCTTTGGACGACAGCATGACCACAGGGGTGGCGGCAAAACGGGGGTTGCGCTTGATGATGGCGCAGGTTTGGTAACCGTCCAGTTTGGGCATCAAGATGTCGCAAAAAATGAGCTGGGGCTGGTAATCGTTGACCTTGGCCAGGGCGTCAAAACCGTCGTCTGCCAAAAGCACTTCGTACCCACCCTGCTTGAGAAATATCTCGGCGCTGCGGCGAATGGTGTTGCTGTCATCCACCACCAGCACTTTGACTGTTGTGAGGTTGGGTTCCAATTTCTGCAGCTCCTTGAGTCGACTGTTTGTACCAATGCCGGCTGGAGCCGCGCGTTCCTGTCAGATCTGAACCATTTCGAAATCGTCTTTGCGGGCGCCACATTCAGGGCACGTCCAGTTCATGGGCACCTGCTCCCACGCCGTCCCCGGTGCAATACCCTCTTCGGGCGCACCGGAAGCCTCGTCGTAGATCCATCCGCAAATCAAACACATCCAGGTTTTAGAGTCAGTCACAGCTTAAAGGGCCTTCGAACAGATTGTCAACAATTGTATCAAGCAGTCACCACACACCATCGCTGCAGAAGCAACACCGGACAAAGAAATCCGGGCACCACAGAAGGGCGGGCACACCCCCCATAATTTGCACACCAGCTCCAGGCCATGTGATGACACACTCCTCTCCCACTCCCCCACCTTCCGCCGACCTGACGCCCGAGGATCTTGACGAAGACGACGCCGGACCGGCCTGCGTCCTGGTGTTCAACGCCAGCGACCCGAGTGGCGCGGGCGGGCTGGCGGCCGACATCAGCGCCATTGCTTCGGTCGGGGGCCACGCGCTGGCCATTGTGACCGGGGCCTATGCACGCGACACCGCCCGGATTTTCGACCATTTCCCCTTTGACGAAGACGCGGTGGCCGAGCAGGCGCGTGCGGTACTCGAAGATGTGCCGGTGCAGGTGATCAAGGTGGGTTTTGTAGGCAGCCCCGAGAACATCAGCACCATTGCCGAAATTGCCACCGACTACGCCGATGTGCCCATGGTGGCCTACATGCCCGACCTGTCCTGGTGGGACGAAGACAAGATCGACACCTACCTCGACGCCTTCCGCGAACTGATGCTGCCGCAGACCACCGTGTTGGTTGGCAACCACAGCACACTCTGGCGCTGGCTGCTGCCGGACTGGAGCAGCCAGCGCAGCCCTTCTCCGCGCGACATTGCCAAAGCCGCTGCGGACGTCGGTGTGCCCTACACCCTGGTCACCGGTATCCCACTGCCCGAGCAGTTTGTCGAAAACGTGCTGGCCACGCCCCAAACGGTGCTGGGCACGGTGCGGTTCGAGCTGTTCGACGCGGTGTTCTCCGGTGCGGGCGAAACCCTGTCCGCCGCACTGGCCGCCCTGCTGGCCACCGGCAGCGACCTGACCGAGGCCACCAGCGAAGCCCTGAGTTACCTTGACCGCTGCCTGGACGGGGGCTTCCGCCCTGGCATGGGTAACATCCTGCCTGACCGCATGTTCTGGGCCCAGCCCGACGACAGCGACGACGATGACGACGAACCCTCTGACGAACAGCAAGCCCTTGACGGCTTCGCCATGCCTTCCCATGAAACCAAACACTGACCACAATATCGCGCTGTTCGAGCGCGCCAAACGCGCCATCCCCGGCGGCGTCAACTCGCCCGTGCGGGCTTTCAAGGCCGTGGGTGGCACGCCCCGCTTCGTCAAACGCGCCCAGGGGGCTTACTTCTGGGACGAAAACGACCAGCGTTTCATCGACTACATCGGCTCCTGGGGCCCGATGATCCTGGGCCACGGCCACCCCGCCGTGCTCGAAGCCGTACAAAAAGCCGCTGTGGACGGCTTCTCGTTCGGCGCACCCACCGAACGCGAGGTGGAACTGGCCGAAGAAATCATCAGCCTGGTGCCGTCGATGGAAATGGTGCGCCTGGTCAGCTCGGGCACCGAAGCGGGCATGAGCGCCATCCGCCTGGCCCGTGGTGCCACCGGCCGCAGCAAGATCATCAAGTT
>JAGOEY010000104.1 GCA_017997515.1 Burkholderiaceae bacterium
AGGGGTTTGGTCGGGGTGACCGAAATTTTGCCTTTGGTGGGGAAGCGGTGGTAGTCGCGTGCGGCGTCGCGCAGCGCCTGCTCGGCGGCAGACAGGGGGGTGCTCATGGGTCAGTCTCCTCGGTAGATCCCGAAATCAAAAAGCCGGATAAGCCAGGCTCGCATCAAGCATAGCCTGCTTTTTCCGGCTTTTGGGAGCACATGCAAAAGTGGTATGGGCTGCAGCCAGTTCCACTTTCTGCGCACCGCCAGGACAACGGGTTTTCTCAGGCAGCAGGCGTGGGGAACTCGGGGCCGTCAAAGGTTTCAGGCACTTTGATCTTTCCGCTGGTAATACCCTGGCTCACCTCGGCAACACGTGCCTTGACGGCGGCGGGGACATCGTCAGCCATGCTCAGCCGCACAGCCTGTGTATTGGCCAGTCCCACCTTGCGGATGTTGCCGGCCGGGAATGCCCCCGCCTGGGTGTCGCGCACTGCTTCAAACACACCAATGCTCACATCGGCAATGGCCGAAGCGGTGAAGACCACCGGGTCTACCTTGACCCAGTCAATCACGTTGCCAATCTGGCGGGTACCTTTGGTACGGCAGGCCTGTGTGACGCCGTCGCGGCCCGCATTAAGCATGGTGAAAATGATGTCGGCCCCAGCGTTCATCTGCGCCAGCGCAACACGTTGCGACAGGGCGTTGTCGTCCTGGTTGCCCGAGAAGTTGGTGAGCAGTTTGACTTGCGGGTTGGTGGCAAGCACTCCGGCTGCGTACGCTGCGCGGCCCTTGAGGCCAGGGCGCACCCGTATACCCGACATGTGGCCCACCACTCCTGTGCGGGTGGTAAGTGCTGCCAGCACACCGGCCAGGTAGGCCGACTCTTCCTGCAGCACGTCGTAACTGGCCAGATTAGGAGCAGTGACAGCACCCTGGGTGACCACAAATTTGACGGCAGGGAAACGTGCCGCCACTTCCGCGCAGGCTTCGTTGTTCTGCCCGCCATGGGCGACCACCAGGGCTACACCGGACTGCGCCAACTGGGTCAGTGCCGCCACCAGCAGCTCTTTCTTGGGCTCGATGCGGTCGATGAAGGTTGTTTGGGCGCCCAACTCGGTGCGAGCGCGTTCCAGGCCACGCCAGCCGCTTTCCATGAAGCCCTTGTCATCCACGCGGCCCGCGAACAGTGCGCCTACTGATACGGGTTTGGCCAGTTGGGGGCGGGCTGCGCAGGCCACCAACAAAGGCGTGGTGCACAGGCCGGCACCGGCCATAACGAGAGTGCGGCGGGACAGGGAGGTGGTCATGGTTGATGGATCTCGGGTGTGGAGTGTTTATTGCAAGTGCTCAATGTGCTTCGGCCTGTTTGGCAGCAGCAATCACCGCAGCCTCGTCGTGTTTGGCACCATTGAGGAACAGGTTCAGCAGCACGGCGGTGATGGACGCCAACAGGATGCCGGACTCGATCAGCGAGTGCAGTGCGTGGGGCATCCACTGCTTGAAGTTGGGGGCGATCAGCGGAATCATGCCGATGCCGATAGCGACGGCCACGATCATCGCGTTGTGGCGGTTGGTCTTGAAGTCCACACCCGACAGGATACGAATGCCGGTGGCCGCCACCATGCCAAACATCACGAGGCCCGCACCCCCCAGCACCACGGTGGGCAGGGATTCGACCAGCGCGGCCATCTTGGGCAGCAGGCCCAGCACGATCAGGATCACACCACCGGCCACACACACATAACGGCTCTTCACGCCAGTGACGGCCACCAGGCCCACGTTCTGCGAGAAGCTGGTGTAGGGGAAGGTGTTGAAGATGCCGCCGATGAGTGTGCCCAGGCCGTCGGTGCGCAGGCCTTTGGCCAGGTCCTGCTGGCTGATCTTGCGCTCGGTCATTTCGCCCAGGGCCAGGAACATGCCGGTGGACTCGATCATCACCACGACCATGATGAGGGTCATGGTGAGGATCAGGATGGGGTCGAACTGCGGCATACCAAAGTGGAAGGGCAGCACCAGGTCGAACCAAGCGGCCTTGCCGACTTTCTCGAAGGTCATGATGCCCATGAGGGTGGCGACCACCCCACCGATGGTGATGCCCAGCAGCACCGAGATGTTGGCGATGAAACCCTTGGCGTATTTAACGATGAGCAGGATGGACACCAGTACGAGTGCCGCGATGCCCACACCACTCAGGTCGGCGTATTTGGGGTTGGGTACCGAGGGCACGATGGACAGGCCCTTGGGCAAGGGCGGTGTGGCGCTGCCGGGCGAAGTGACGTCGGCCAGCCATTTCAGGTGGGCCGGGTCCACCACGTTGGGTGCCGTGGGGCCGAAGGGGTTGCCGAAGATCCAGTTGATGCCCACGCGCATCAGGCTGATGCCGATGACCGCAATGATGGTGCCAGTGACCACCGGCGGGAAGAAGCGCAGCATACGACTGACCATGGGCGCGATCAGGATCGAGATGATGCCCGCCCCGATGATGGCGCCGAACAGCAGTTGTGCACCCGCCTGGCCCGGGTTGGCGTTGGCGATGGACACCATCGGTGCCACCGAGGCAAAGGTCACCCCCATCATCACCGGCAGCCGGATGCCGAACCACTGGGTCACTCCCATCGACTGGATCAGTGTGGCGATGCCGCAGCAGAACAGGTCGGCGCTAATGAGCAGGGCCACCTCGTCGGGACTGAGCTTCAGCGCGCGGCCCACGATCAGCGGCACGGCCACGGCGCCGGCTTACATCACCAGCACATGCTGCAGGCCCAGGGCGGAGAGCTTGCCCAGCGGCAGGTTCTGGTCAACCGGGTGGACGGGGGAAGACAGTTCGGTCGCCATGGGCACTCCTGTGGGGTGTGGTGAATCGAGGGGGATGTGTCAGTACACGCAACGCAAGAATACGGAAACATGGCAAATCGAAAAAGACGCACAATCATATAAATCAATCGCAAAAAACGATGAATATCCGATGAAAGCCTCTCTCACTGAGCTGCGTGTCTTTGTGGCCCTGGCCGAAAGCGGGCATTTCACCCGTGCGGCCGAGAAGCTGGGCATGTCTCAGTCCTCGCTGAGTGCGGCGCTGGTCAAGCTGGAGAAACAACTGGGCACCCGCCTGTTTGACCGCCACACACGGGCCTGCCGGGTCAACGAGGCCGGGGCCGCCCTGTTGCCCGCCGCGCGCCGCCTGGTGGCCGACTGGGACCATCTGTTTGCCGACGCACGCGACTTTGCCCGCTTCTCGCGGGGCAGCGTGACGGTGGCAGCACCGAATGCGCAATGCGCCCTGGTGCTGCCGCCGGTGATCCGGGTGTTTCGCGACACCCATCCCGGCGTGCGGGTGGTGTTACACGACGTGCCCGAACACGAGGTGCACGCGCTGGTGCGCAGCGGCGCGGCCGACCTGGGTATTGCCACCCAGACCGATGGCCGCAGTGACCTGGTGAGCACCGCCATGTCGGCCGATGAATTTATCGTGGTGCTGCCGCCGGGCCATCCGCTGGCCACGCGCCGCACGCTGGAGTGGGCACAGGTGGCACGTGAGCCGGTGATTGGTTACCTGCCCGGCAACCCGGTGCGGCGTGTGCTGGAAGAAAAGCTGGCCGAGCGCGGCATCACGCTGGACTATGCGTTTGAGATCGCGCTGCCCTGGACCATGATGGGCCTGGCCCGCGAGGGGCTGGGTGTGGCGGTGGTCACCATGGCGCTGCGGCCTTTGGCGCAGTGGCACGGGCTGCAGGTGCGCAGCGTGGGCAGGCCACAGATTGCCCGCACCATGACACTGCTGCGGTCACCGGGCAATTCGCCGTCACCTGCTGCAGCTGCATTCCGGGATCTGTTGTTGGGGATGCCTTTGCTATCAAATGAATAGCTGTGTGCGCATTTAGGACGGGCGCTAGAAGGGTGTTTTGCTTAAAAAAACCCGTGGCGGTGGGTCGCAGGCGGTGTGTGCCCCCTGCAGCGAATGTCCTCCGGCCTGCGGCCTCCTCCTTGACTTCGCTGCAGGGAGCACCCACCGCCCTCGTCCTGGAGGCGCGGGGGTGTGGTTAGTTCAGCAGATCGGCCAGCGTGCGGGCGATGACCTTGGTGGCGCGGCGCAGGTCTTCCAGCTGCACACGTTCGTCGTTGCGTTTGGCGTGGGACTCGAGCACGGTGCGCGGGCCTGCGCCGTAGATCACGCCGGGGATACCCGCCTCGCCGTACAGGCGCACGTCGGTGTAGAGCGGGGTGCCCATGGCCTTGATGGGTTCGCCGAACAGTTCGCCGCCGTGTTTCTGGATCGCGTCCACCAAGGGTTTGTTGCCAGCGAGGGGCTGCATTGAATTGGCGAGCAGCATACGCTTGATCTCGACCGTGATACCCGCCGATTCGGCGGCCGCGTCGGCGATCACCTGGCGGATGTTGGCTTCCACCTCCACCGGGTTTTCTTCCGGGATCATGCGGCGGTCGAGTTTGAACACCACCTTGCCGGGCACCACGTTGGTGTTGGTGCCACCTTCGATGCGGCCCACATTCAGGTAGGGGTGGGTGATGCCTTCGACCTTCGACGTGACCTGCTGGTACAGCGTGTTCTGTGCGTACAGCGCGTTCAGGATTTTGGTGGCACCTTGCAGTGCATCCACACCGGTGGTTGGGATGGCGGCGTGGGCCATCTTGCCGTGCACTGTCACTTCCATCTGCAGGCAGCCGTTGTGGGCGGTGACGACTTCGTAGCTGAAGCCGGCGGCGATCATCAGGTCGGGTTTGGTCAGCCCTTTCTTCAGCAGCCAGCCGGGGCCGAGGATGCCGCCGAATTCTTCGTCGTAGGTGAAGTGCAGCTCGACGCTGCCTTTGGTCGGCTTGGCCACAGCTTCGAGTGCGCGCAGGGCGAAGGTGAAACTGGCGAAGTCGCTCTTGCTCACGGCGGTGGCGCGGCCGTACATGGCGCCGTTGTCAATCTCACCGCCGTAGGGCGCGTGGGCCCAGCCTTCACCGGGCGGCACCACGTCGCCGTGCGCGTTGAGAGCAACGGTTCTGCCGCCATTGCCATAGGGCCGGCGCACGATCAGGTTGGTGATGGATTCGAGGCCGTAGTCTTTCACCTCCTGCGCGGGCACGGGGTGTTTTTCGGCGGTGAGGCCAAAGCCAGCCAGCAGTTCTGCGGTGCGCTCGGCATGGGGAGCATTGTTGCCGGGTGGGGTGTCGGTGGGCACCTGCACCAGTTGCTGCAGGAACTTCACTTCCTCGTCGAAGTGGGCGTCGATCCAGGTGTCGAGGGCGGTGTAATCGGTCATGGGGTCGGATTCTTTTCAGTTCAATTCGAGTGCGAAGTTGTCCAGCAGGTGCTGGAAGGCTTCTGTCGCGAGTTGCATGTCGTCGCTGGTGGTGGACTCCAGCGGGTTGTGGCTGATGCCGGAGTTCTGGCCGCGCACAAACAGCATGGCCTGGGGCATCACTTCGTGCAGCTTCATGGCGTCGTGGCCTGCGCCGCTGGGCATGGCGTAGCGCTGCAGTCCCAGGGCATCCACCGCACGTTCCCAGCGCTGTTGCCATGCAGGTGCGCTGGGTGCGGCGGCGGCACGCATGGTTTCTTCCAGTGTGTAGCGCAAAAACCGGCGTTCGCAGATGGCTTGTAACTCTGCCAACACGTCCTGCGCCAGGGCATCCCGCTGGGCATTGGTGGGGGCGCGTAAATCGAGGCTGAAGCGGCACTGGCCGGGCACGACGTTGATCGAGCCGTTGGGCACTTCCAGCATACCGATGGTGCCGACCGAGTCGCCGTCTTGCGCTGCGCGTTTTTCCACAAACAGGGCCAGCTCGGCAGTGGCGGTGGCGGCATCGCGGCGGCAGTCCATGGGGGTGGTGCCGGCGTGGCTGGCCATGCCAAAAATCTCGGCGATGTAACGCACGCTGCCGTTGATGGAGGTGACGATGCCCAGGGGCAGGTTCAGCTCGTTCAGCACCGGGCCCTGCTCAATGTGCACTTCGACAAACCCGTGGTAACGGGCCGGGTCGCGTTGGAGCTTGGGGATGTCGTCCACACACAGGCCTGCGTGTTGCATGGCTGCACGCATGGTGATGCCGTCGGCGTCCTTCTGGTCCAGCCACTCGGGCTTGAAGTCGCCGATGAGTGCGCCGGAGCCGAGGAAGGTGGCCTTGTAGCGCTGGCCTTCTTCTTCGGCAAAACCGATCACTTCGAAGTGGAAGGGCAGGCGTTTGCCCTGGCGGTGTAATTCGCGCACACAGGCCATGGGCACAAAGATGCCCAGACGGCCGTCGTATTTGCCGCCGTTGCGCACCGTGTCGTAGTGGCTGCCGGTCATCAGCGTTTTCGCGTCCGGCTTGTCGGACAGGTAACGGCCGACCACGTTGCCCACGGCGTCCACTTCCACCTCGTCAAAGCCACAGTCACGCATCCAGTGCGAGATGCGCTGCGCGCAGGCGCGGTGGGCGTCGGTGAGGTAGGTGACGGTGAGCTGGCCTTTTTCGGCGTAGCCGGGGTCGGTGTGGGTGCTGAGTTTTTCTTGCCAGT
>JAGOEY010000105.1:0-5246 GCA_017997515.1 Burkholderiaceae bacterium
CTGAGCCGCTCTGACCGCACCGCCAAGTACAACCAGCTGCTGCGCATCGAGGAAGACCTGGGCGAAGTCGCCAGCTACCCTGGCCGCGCTGCGTTTTACAACCTGCGCTGAAATCTTGTGAAACACCCCCGAAGCGCCTGTGGCGCCTCCCCCTCAAGGGGGCGCACCCAGTGGCCTGGCAGAGCCAGTTCCGCGGGTGCCCTCGTAAAGACACGCGCGCCTCACGCGGCGTGTTGCAACATCCAGGGTGTCACCTTACATTCCGCCTAGAAAACCATGTCTGCGCGTCTTGTGTCCCTGTTGCTGATCGCCCTGCTGGCCATTCTGCATGGCCAGCTGTGGCTGGGCCGGGGCAGTATTCCGCATGTGGCGGAGCTGCAGCACAAGATCAACGTGCAGAAGACCGACAACACCCAGGCGCAGATGGTGAACGACCGGCTGAACTCCGAAGTGCGTGACCTGAAAGAGGGTATGGAGATGGTCGAGGAAAAGGCCCGCAGCGAGCTGGGCATGGTGCGGCCCAACGAAATCTTCGTGCAAATCATCAAGTAACCCCCAGGCTTCGCGGACTTCGTTCCGCTACTCCTACCCCCTTGCAGGGGGCGACACCTGCAGACTGGCAAAGCCAGATCTGCGGTGTCTGCTGGAAGGGATGTGTGCGCTGCATGCACTGGGGCATTACCGCAGTTTCTGTTTCCCTTGAACGGGCCACGCATCCACGGCTTACAGTCTTATGGAATTTCTGTTCGCTCCGGCCTTCACCCTGTGGGGTGCCCCCGCTACCTGGCTGGAATTGCTGGCGTTTGTTTTGGCGCTGGCCATGGTGGGTTGCAACATCCGTGAAATCCACTGGGGCTGGCCGCTGGCCATCCTCAGTTCGCTGCTGTACTTCGGTGTGTTCTGGCGCAGCAAGCTGTATGGCGACGCGGTGCTGCAGATTTTTTTTGCGGTGGTGGCGCTGTGGGGCTGGGTGCAGTGGCTGCGTGGACAACGCGGCGACGGCAGCCCGTTGCGGGTCGCTCGGCTGACACAAGCGGCGCTGGCGGCAGCTGTGGCGGCCTGTCTGGTGCTGTGGCCCGCGATTGGCCTGTTTCTGCGGCACTACACCGACACCGATGTGCCCTGGTGGGACGCTTTTCCCACCGCTGCCAGTCTGGTCGGGCAGTTCTTGCTGGGCCGCAAATTTATTGAAAACTGGGCTGTGTGGCTAGTCGTCAACACGGTCAGTGTGGGCCTGTTTGCGTACAAGGGGCTGTGGCTGACGGTGGTGTTGTACGTGCTGTTTGCGGCACTCAGCATCGTGGGGTGGCAGGCCTGGCGCAAACAGCTCACGGTGGTGCCATGAGTGCACAAGCCATGGGTGCACAGAAAATGGGTATACGTATTGCGCTGTTGGGTGCCGAAAGCACCGGCAAAACCGCATTGGCAGACGGCATCGCAGCCCACTTCAAGGCCCAAGGACAGGACGTGGTGCTGGTGCCCGAGGTGTTACGCGTATGGTGTGACGCCGCGGGCCGCACACCGCGGCCCGAAGAACAGATGGGTATTGCGCTGGAACAGGCCCGCCGCACCACCGAAGCCCCCGCCGCCGCCCTGCTGGTGGCCGACACCACGCCGCTGATGGTGGCCGTGTACAGCGACTTTTTGTTTGGCGACACGTCGCTCTACCCGATGGCCTTGCAACACCAGCGCCTGTACGACCTGACGCTGCTGACCGGGCTGGACCTGCCCTGGGTTGCGGACGGCCTGCAGCGTGACGGTGAGCATGTGCGTGCGCCGGTAGACCAGCGGGTGCGGGCCGCGCTGGACGGCGCAGGCATTCCGTACCGCATCGTTTACGGCACCGGGCCCAGCCGCCTGGAGAATGCGCTGTACGCTATTAATTCAATAGCTTTTGGCGCATATGGAATGGGCGCTGGAGGCCAATTTCGATCAAATAATGTGACGACACGCCCCTGGACCTGCGGCAAGTGCAGTGACCCGGACTGTGAGCACCAGTTGTTCAGCGCCCTGCTGCAGCAAGACGCGAAAAAAACCTAGTGCAATTTGGGCGCAGCGGGGACGGGCGGCATGGCGGGTTGGCCTTCCTGCACCACAAAAATCTGCGCCACATCCACCGCATCAAAGCGGTACTGCGTGCCGCAAAACTCACAGCCCACCTCGATGGTGGTGCGCTCCTGCAGGATGTCTGCCGCTTCGTCAGCGCCCAGGCCACGGATCATCTTGGCCACCCGCTCGCGGCTGCAGTTGCAGGCGAAGCGGGGCCCATGTTCGCCTTGTTCGGGCGTAAAACGCAGCAGTTTTTCTTCCCAGAACAGGCGGCGCAGGATGGTGTCCACGTCCAGCGTCAGCAGCTCGTCGCGGGTCAGGCTCGACGCCAGGATGGAGATACGGTTGTAGTCTTCGTTGACGCCAATCTCGTCTTCGTTGGCCTGCTCGGCCTTGCCCGCGGCCAAGTTAGCTTCGCCCTTGCGCGGCATCCGCTGGATCAGCAGGCCCGCGGCCACCTTGTCGTTGGCGGCCAGCACCAGGGTGGTGTCGAGCTGCTCACTTTGCAGCATGTAGTTCTCGAGCACGGCGCTGAATTTTTCGAGCTTTTCGTTGTGGTCACCATGCAGCGGCACCACACCCTGGTACGGCTGCTGGCCCGGGAATTTGGTGCGCGGCTCGAGTGTGATGGCGCAGCGGCCTTTGTTGTCCACGTTCACCATCTGGCTCAGCGTGGCCTGGGCGGGCACGTCACCGGCCAGGGTGGCGGTGCTGCGCAGGCTCAGGTCGGATTGCACTTCGGCCACGGCCAGCTTGACCGGGCCGTCGCCCAAAATCTGCAGCACCAGCGCCCCGTCGAACTTGATGTTGGACTGCATCAGCACCCCGGCGGCGGTCATCTCGCCCAGCAACTCCTGCACCGCTGCGGGGTACGGGCCCGTGGTGGTATTGGACGCACGGCGCCGCAGAATTTCAACCCACGCATCCGTCAAGCGCACAACCATGCCGCGAACAGGCAAACCGTCAAAAAGAAACTTGTGGAGTTCGGACACGCAGAGCTTTCTAGGAAATGAATAAAGTCAGGGATAAATGGCATACATGGTGGCACCCCGCCTGTTAAACACACCGCATGCGGTAGGAATGTCTTTACCAGGGCACCCGTGGAACTGGCTTCGCCAGGCCACTGGGTGCGCCCCCTTGAGGGGGAAGCGCCCTAGGCGCTTCGGGGGTGTTTCACATGTTCAGGCCAGCTTGTGAAGACTGGTTTTAAAACGGCGGGCGTTTTCTATGTAGTGCTGCGCGCTCAATTTAAAACCCTGGATTTGCTCGGGGCTCAACTGGCGCACGGCCTTGGCGGGGCTGCCGATGATCATGCAGCCATCGGGAAATTCTTTGCCTTCGGTCACCAGGGCACCCGCGCCCACCAGGCAATTCTTGCCGATGACTGCGCCGTTCAGCACCACGGCCCCAATGCCGATCAGCGACTCGTCGCCGATGGTGCAGCCATGCAACATGACCTGGTGGCCGACGGTGACGTTTTCACCCACCACCAGCGGCTTGCCCACATCCGCATGTAACACGCTGCCGTCCTGGATGTTGGAGCCCTGCCCGATGGTGATGGTTTCGGTGTCGCCCCGGATGATGGTGCCAAACCACACACTCACGTCGTCCCCCAGCACCACGTTGCCCATGACCTGCGCACTGTCCGCCACCCACGCCGACGCGGCCACACGGGGGCTGCGTCCATCGAATTCGTAAACCGCCATGCTGTCTCCTGTGTGTTGTAAAACCTGTGGCCCGAATTGTAGGCAGTGCCCACACGGATGACAGGATGGAGGTCACTTGGGCGTCTTTGCACCGGCCAAGCGTGAACATTTGCACGCAAACCCCATCCAAAACAGGGTGTCGAAGCCGCAACAACCCGTGATCCGACAAGCTACTGCTTAGAATCATTCCCAATCATTGCCATCACCCAGATTGGACCAAGCGCGCATGCTGCCCCCCTCCCAACAAGCGCTCAAAGCGACCCCGCAAGCCCCCACCAGCCCAGGCCAACACGCCGTGATCGCCCGCCAGGCGATTGTTGACGGGTCACGCGCCATTTTTGGCTACGAGTTGTTCAACCGCGCCATTGCAGGCAATGCCCATACCGCAGCCAGTGACGCGGCCTTCCTGTTTAACGCCTTGTCCCATGCGGGCAGCGAAACAGTGGTCAGCTCCAAAGCCCTGTTCATCAACTGCACCCACGAGAGCCTGACCGGCAGCCACCTGGAGCTGGTTAACCCCGACCTGGTGGTGCTGGAAGTGCCCACCCTGGTGGACAGCACACCAGAGCAGATCCAGGCCCAGGCCCAGCGTTTGGGCCAGTTGCGCGCGCGCGGGTTTCGGCTGGCATTCGACCAGTCGGTGCTGCGCAAGATCTACACGGCATGGCTGCCGCTGGCATCGTTCATCAAGCTGGACATGACGGCCTTCGGCCCGGACGTGGCCGAACAACTGGTGCGCGCCGTACGCGGCCACACCAAGGCGCAGATCGTTGCGGAGAAGATCGAAACCGAAGCGCAGTACCAATGTATGGCGGCGCTGGGTGTCACGCTGTTCCAGGGCTTCTGGCTGGAGCGCCCGGCCCTGGTGAAAACCACCGCCCTGCAGCCGTCCCAGACAGCCACACTGCAGCTGATCACCCTGGTGCACAAACAGGCCCCCGTGGCCGAGATCGAAGAGCTGCTGAAGAAGGACCCCAGCCTGTCCTTGAACCTGCTGCGTTTCATCAACACCTCCGGCACCGGCCCGGAAAATGAGGTCACCTCGTTCCGCGACGCGGTCACCACGCTGGGCATGGACAAACTGTTCCGCTGGGCCGCGTTGCTGATGACCACCTCCAACACCGGTGGAGTCTCGCCCATGGTGGGCAACACCGCAGCGGTGCGCGGCCGGCTTATGGAGCTGCTCGCCACCGACCTCAAAATGCCCGAAACCGCCGACCACGCATTTGTCACCGGCGTGTTTTCGCTGCTGGACACCATGCTGGGCATGCCACGCGACAAGGCACTCACATCCGTCTCCCTGCCCCCCAGCGTGCGTGAAGCCCTGCTGGACAACACCGGCCCGTTCGCCCCCCTGCTGACCCTGGCCAAAGCCTGCGAAGCCGGCGACGACACCACCTTCGCCACCACCGCCACCGCCCTCAAACTCACCAGCCACCAGGTGAACTGGGCCCACCTGCAAGCCCTGGCCTGGGCCGAGGCCGTGGAAGA
>JAGOEY010000105.1:5346-6482 GCA_017997515.1 Burkholderiaceae bacterium
GGCCTGTTTCTTGACGATGATCCAGAACATCACCCGCGTCATGCGGCTGCCCCGCGCGGTGACAAACAGGTCGCTGGTCTGCTGCCCGTCCAGAATGACGCCACGGCCTTCTTCCAAGTAGCGCTCCAGCCAGGCACGCGCCACCTCGCCAAAAGGCACCAGGCGCTCCTTGGCCCCCTTGCCCAGCACCCGCAGCACACCGTCGTTCAGGCTCACGTCCAGCACACCCAGGCTGACCAGCTCGGTCACCCGCAGGCCGCTGGCGTACATCAGCTCCAGCATGGTGCGGTCGCGCAGGCCCAGCGGGGTGTCCACGTCGGGCGCATGCAGCAGCGCCTCGACCTGCGCTTGCGACAGCGTCTTGGGCACCCGCAAGGCCTGCTTGGCCGACTGAAGCTTCAGGGTCGGGTCGGCGTGGATAGAACCCTCACGCAGAGCCCAGTGGAAATAACGCTTGAACACACTCAGCCGCCGGTTGGCCGACGTGGCCCGGGTGGTCGCGTGTTGCGCGGCAAAGTAGCTGTTGAGCAAGGTTTCGGTGCTGTCATTCAACGCCAGGCCTTGCGCATCCAGCCACTGGGCATACAGCGTCAGGTCACGCCGGTACGCGGCCAGTGTGTTGGGCGACAAGCCGTCTTCCAGCCACAGGGCGTCTACAAAACTGTCGATGCTGGACTGGCTGGAGGGATGCATAAAAAATTGCGCACAGAAACAAAAAGGCCACCCGTGAAGACGGATGGCCTGGCATGGTAACCAAGAAGCCCACGTCTGTGGGCCGGGTGCGCGGCAGGCTTATTCGAGCGCCAGCTTCTGCTTCTGCACCACACCCTTGTAGACCTCGAACTCGGCCTTGATCTGCTCGGCAAACTGCTCGGGCGTGTTGGCAATGATGATCGAGCCGGTGTCTTCGATACGCTTCTTGGTAGCGGGGTCTTCCAGCGCTTTCTTGGTGCCAGCGCTGAGTTTGTCCACGATGTCCTTCGGCAAGCCCTTGGGGCCATAGATGCCGTAGTAGGCCATGCGGTTCACGGGCTCCAGGCCGACTTCCTTGAAGGTGGGCACGTCGGGCAAATCTTTCAAACGCTGCGGCGCAGCCACCACGATGGGCACCAGGCGTTTGTCCTTGATGAAGGGCA
>JAGOEY010000106.1 GCA_017997515.1 Burkholderiaceae bacterium
TGGAACGACATCCGGGTGCGCAAGGCCGCCAACCTGGCCATCGACCGTGAAGGCATGAAGTCGCTGATGGGCGGCATGATGGTGTCGGCCAAAGGTATGGTGCCGCCCAACAGCCCCTGGTTCGGCAAGCCCAGTTTTGAGGTGAAGTACGACGTGCCCGCCGCCAAGGCACTGATGGCGCAGGCAGGCTTCTCGAAAGAAAAGCCACTGAAGGTGCGGGCCATCATGTCGCCCTCGGGCTCGGGCCAGATGCAGCCGCAGCTGATGAACGAGCTGATCCAGCAGAACCTGGCCGAGATCGGCATCCAGGTGGAGTTCGACACCCGTGACTGGAACGCCTTGCTGGCCAACTGGCGCGCCGGTGCCAAAGACCCGGGCACCAAGGGCGCCACCTCGACCAACAGCTCGTACTACAGCCAGGACCCGTTCACCGCACTGATCCGCCACCTGGACAGTGGCCTGGTGCCACCCAAGGGCACCAACTGGGGCTACTACCAGGACAAGGACATGGACGCGCTGTTTGACAGCATCCGCACCGAGTTCGACCCCAAGGTCCAGCTCACCGCCATCCAGAAGGCGCACGAGAAATACGTGAACGACGCGCTCTTCCTGTTCGTGGCGCATGACGTGGCACCCCGTGCGATGTCGAAGAAAGTCAAAGGCTTCGTGCCCGCGCAGAACTGGTTCCAGGACTTCACGACCATCTCGATGGACAAGTAAGCCGGGTACCGGCCCGGTGCCACCACAACACCGGGCCGCCTCCATTCCTTCCACGCGGAAAGCCCCCCATGTTCACGTACCTGCTCAAGCGACTGCTCTACACCTTGCCGATTGCACTGGCCGTCACCGCGCTGTGTTTCTCGCTGGTCTATCTGGCACCGGGCGACCCGTTGTCGGCGGTGCTGCCGTCCGATGCGTCGCAAGAAATCATCGACATCGTCAAGGCACAGTACGGGCTCGACCAACCACTGGTGGTGCAGTACTGGATGTGGCTGCGCAACGCTGTGACGGGGGATCTGGGCCAGTCGATCAGCAGTGGCCGACCGGTGGCGGAAGAGATTGGCAAGGCCATTGGCAACTCACTGCTGCTGGCTGGTCTGGCGGCCACGCTGGCGTTTGCGGTGGGCATTTCGCTGGGCATTTTTGCGGGCTATCGCCAGGGCACGGCGGTGGACCGGGGCCTGTCGGCGCTGGCCATCGCCGGGGTGTCGATTCCCCACTACTGGCTGGGCATCGTGCTGGTGGCCATCTTCTCGGCGCGCCTGAACTGGCTGCCCGCGATGGGAGCGGGGCCCGAGGGTTCGGGCAACTGGAGCCTGGCGCAGGTGCCCTATGTGATCCTGCCGGTGCTGACGCTCGCAGCCATGCCCGCGGGCATTGTGATGCGCTCGGTGCGCGCGTTGGTGGCCGACACGCTGGGGCGTGATTTCATCGTGGGCCTCACAGCCAAGGGCATGGGGCGCGGGGCCATCTTTCGCCACCTGGCCAAAAACATTGCGCCCACCACACTCGCCGTGCTGGGGGTACAGCTGGGTTACCTGATGGCGGGCTCGATCCTGGTGGAAACCGTGTTTTCGTGGCCTGGCACCGGCCTGTTGCTCAACACCGCCATCCTGCAGCGCGACATCCCGCTGCTGCAGGGAACCATTTTTGTGCTGGCCATGTTCTTCGTAGGCCTGAACCTGCTGGTGGACATGCTGCAACCCCTGTTCGACCCCCGGATGAAACGCGTATGAACTCGATCGTCACCCCCCTCGCGGCCACCGCCGCCACGCTGCCGCCCATGGCCGCATCCCCCAGCTACTGGGCCGGTGTACGCAGCCGTCTGCTGCAAGACAAAGTCGCTGTGGTGTGTATGGTCATCCTGGTGCTGATCGTGCTGGGTGCACTGCTGGCACCCTGGATTGCACCACACGACCCCACCGTGGGCAGTGTGCTCAAACGCCTCAAACCCGTCGGCACACCGGGCCACCTGCTGGGCACCGACGAGCTGGGCCGCGACATGCTGACACGCCTGCTGTTTGGCGGCCGCACGTCGCTGCTGATGGGCATGGCCCCGGTGGCCATGGCGCTGCTGATTGGCGGCACGCTGGGCATGGTGGCGGGCTTTCTGGGCGGGCGCGTCAACGCGGTCATCATGCGCAGCGTCGATGTGGTGTTTGCGTTCCCCTCGGTGCTGCTGGCCGTGGCCATTGCAGGTGCACTGGGTGCGGGTATTGGCAACACACTGCTGGCGCTGACCATCGTGCTGATCCCGCCGCTGGTGCGGGTGACGGAAAGCGCCACCACCCAGGTGCGCGCCATCGAGTTCATCGACGCGGCCCGTGCCAGCGGTGCTGGCAACGCCGTCATCATGCGGGTGCATGTACTCAGCAATGTGATCGGCCCGGTGCTGGTGTATGCCACCAGCCTGCTGTCGGTGTCGATCATCATGGCCGCAGGTTTGTCGTTCATCGGCCTGGGTGCCAAACCGCCCACCGCCGAGTGGGGCCTGATGCTCAACACCCTGCGCAACGCGCTGTACAGCCAGCCGCTGCTGGCAGCCATGCCCGGCATGCTGATCTTTGCGGTTTCGCTGTGTTTCAACCTGCTGGCCGACGGCCTGCGCAGTGCGATGGAGGTCAAATGAACACGACCAAAACGACGACCGCACCCGAATTCATGGTCGATGTGGCAGGCCTGCGCAAGCAGTTCAAGGTGCGGCCCGAGAGCTTCACCGCCAAGCCAAAAGTCGTACACGCCGTGTCCGACATCTCGTTCAAGCTGGAGCCCGGTGTCACGCTGGGTATCGTCGGTGAGTCGGGCTGTGGCAAGTCCACCGTCGCGCGTTTGCTGATGGGGCTGATTGAGGCGGACGATGGCGATGTGCGTATTGCCGGGCTGCGGCTCAGCCAGCAGCCCGATGCACTCAAGGCGATGCGGCGCAAGGTGCAGATGGTGTTCCAGGACTCGTATGCGTCGCTGAACCCGCGTATGTCGATCGAAGCCTCCATCATGTTCGGCCCGGTGGTGCAGGGTGTGCCGCGTGATGCAGCGCGCCGCACCGCACACGATCTGCTGGCCCGCGTGGGCCTGGAGCCTGCACGTTTTGCCGGACGTTACCCGCACGAGGTGTCGGGCGGTCAGCGCCAGCGCGTCAACATCGCCCGCGCCTTGGCGCTGCGGCCCGAGGTGGTGATTTTTGACGAGGCGGTTTCCGCGCTCGACAAGTCGGTCGAGATCCAGGTGCTCAACCTGCTGCAGGACCTGAAGACCGAGTTTGGCCTGACCTACCTGTTCATTTCGCACGACCTCAATGTGGTGCAGTACATCAGCGACCAGGTGCTGGTGATGTACCTGGGCAAGGTTGTCGAGATCGGCCCGGTACAGGACGTGTACGACCACCCGGCCCACCCCTACACCCGCGCGCTGCTGGCCTCGATGCCCAGCATGGACCCGCGCAACCGTACGCGCGTGCCACCCATCGTGGGTGACCCACCCAGCCCGATCGACCCGCCATCGGGCTGCCGCTTTCGCACCCGTTGCCAACACGCCGCCGCGCTGTGCGCCGACAGCGAGCCCATGCTCGACGCTGCGGCTGGTGCCAGCAGCGCCGCACACCGCGCCGCCTGCCACATGCTGGGCGCGGCACCCGGCAGCTGGCAACCGCTGGCATCTGCTGCACCCCTGTCTGGAGCCACCGCATGAACACCACAGCACAAGCCTCTGTCGCCACTGCTCCGCTGGCATCGGTGCGCGACCTGAGCGTGCGTTTTCACACGGCACGCGGCGATGCACTGGCGGTCAACCAGGTCAGTTTCGACGTTCAACCCGGAGAAGTGCTGGGCCTGATCGGTGAATCGGGCTGCGGCAAAAGTGTGACCATGCGCGCGCTGATGAAACTGCTGCCGCCCGAGCGCACCACCATCACCGGTGCCGTGCAGGTCGATGGCCGCGACGTGCTGGCCATGGACGAAGCCGCACTCGGGGCCTACCGCGGTGGCACCACCGCCATGGTGTTCCAGGACCCAGCGCTGGCGCTCGACCCGGTCTACACCATCGGCCAGCAGATTGGTGAAGCGGTGCGCCGCCACACCCGCTGCTCGCGGGCCGAGGCGCGCGACCGCGCCCAAGCGCTGCTGGAGCAAGTGAAGGTGCCATCGGCCCGCTCACGGCTGGGCAACTACCCGCACGAGATGTCCGGCGGCATGCGCCAGCGCGCAATGATTGCGCTGGCGCTGTCTTGTAACCCGAAGCTGGTGCTGGCCGACGAACCCACCACCGCACTCGACGCGACGGTGCAGATCCAGGTGCTGCTCATCATCCGTGAACTGCAGCAGCGGCTGGGCATGGGTGCGGTATTTGTCACCCACGACCTGGGGGTGGCCGCCGAGATTTGTGACCGTATCGCGGTGATGTATGCCGGGCGCATCGTCGAGACCGGAACGGCCGAGGAGGTGTTGCTGTACCCGCAACACCCCTACACCCAGGCACTGCTGGCGTCCACCATCCACGGCGCTATGCGTGGCACACGTATCCAGGGCATTCCCGGTGCACCACCCGACCTGACACGCTTGCCTGCAGGCTGCGCTTTCCGCGAACGCTGCCCCCGCGCCATGGCTGCCTGCGCCAGCGAAATACCGGTGCTGCAAACCACCCAGCAAGGCCACGCAACTGCCTGCCTGGCCGTGGCATGAATACGCGCCATCCTGGCCCGGCGAACCTCCCTCAACCATTGCTGAATCCACCTCTTGTGAAGCCGTTGCGTATTGCCCTGCTCAACCCCAACACCAACACCGAGGCCACACGCCTGATGCTGGAGAGCGCCCAACGCGTATTGCCGCACTGGGCCCGTGTCGAAGGCCGCACCGCCCCACGGGGCACCCCGCTGATCACCAACAACGCGGCGCTTGATGCCGCGGCCCAAGTGGTTGCCACTTACGGTTGTGAAGTGGCGGCAGAAGGTTTTGATGTGGTGGTGGTGGCGGGGTTTGGCGACCCGGGTCTGCAGGTTTTGCGGGCACTGCTGCCGATTCCGGTGGTGGGTATTGCCGAGGCAGGTATCCGCGAGGCTGGCGCTGGTGGACGGCGTTATTCGATCGTCACCATCACCCACGACTTACATGCCAGCCTGCAGCGCTCGGCGTTTGACTACGGCCATGGCAGCAACCTGGCCTCGATCCGTTTCACCCAGGGCGACCCGCTGCTGCTGGCCAACAACGCCCAGGCGCTGGAGCTGGCCCTGCTGCACACCAGCCAACAAGCCATCACCCACGACGGTGCCCAGGCCATTGTGATTGGCGGCGGCCCCCTGGCGCGTGCGGCCAATGCGATTGCGCCACAGCTCAGCGTGCCGCTGATCGAGCCGGTTGCGGCTGCCATGCGGTGGGCCTGCCGGGGTGAGTTAGTCGAATAAATACACCGGGGGGCTTGTGTGAAAATTGCCAATCGCAGGAAACCAGATTTTTCCCCCATGCCCACTTCACCGACACCATCGTTCCTGACGCGGGTTCGCGAGAACCTTGCCCAGTTCCATCCGATGGAGCGGCGTCTGGCCGAGTTTGTCATCGACTTCCCCGGTGACCTGGCCAGTTACTCCGCCACCGAACTGGCCACCTTGGCGGGTGTGTCGAACGCCACCGTCACACGCTTCATCAAACGCCTGGGCTATGAGCTGTACGAAGACGCACGCCGCCATGTGCGCGAGGAAAAAGAAACCGGCTCCCCTCTTTTTTTGACCAGCCGCAGCACGGGTGCCGAGAGCCATTTCGACGCCCACCTGGCCCACAGCCAGGACAACCTGCAGCGCACCATGGCGCGGCTCAACAAGGCCGAGGTGGATCGCATCGCCCGGGCGCTGCTGGGCGCACGCAAGGTCTGGGTCACCGGGTTTCGCTCGAGCCAGTCGTTCGCCAGCTACTTCCGCTGGCAGATCTTCCAGATCAAGGAAGACATCTTTGTGGTGCCCAACACCGGCGACACGCTGGGCCAGTACACCGCCAGCATGACACCACAGGACGTGGTGGTGGTGTTTGGCCTGCGCCGCCGCCCGGCTGGCCTGCGCGACATGGTGACGCAAATCGTCAAGTCCGGCGCCAAAGTGCTCTACATCACCGATGAAGAGGTGTCGCGGCACAGCGATGTGACATGGCACATCCACTGCCGCTGCACATCCGACAGCCCACTGGACGACCATGTAGCCGTCATCAGCATCTGCCACTTGCTGGCGTCGCGTGTGCTGGAGCTTGCAGGTCCGCTGGAACGTGAGCGGTTGACAGCAATTGAATCCAGCTACGACGCGTTGCACGAGTTGTAAGAACGTGTTTACGATCTTTTCGGGGTCGCACAAGTACCTTGACGGGATGGGCTGCTAGGCGCGGTGCGCCGCAAATAGTTCATCTATTTGCAAGCGCCGCAACACCGCAGACCGCCCGCCAAGGCACTTGCCCGAAGGGTTGGAGTGAAATCGGGCGATTGGGC
>JAGOEY010000107.1 GCA_017997515.1 Burkholderiaceae bacterium
GTCAGCCAGTGGCAGATGTTTTCCAGCTGACGAACATTGCCCGGGAACGCAAAATGCCCCAGCCGCACCAGCGCTGCGTCGGCAATCCGTTTGGGCTCCACACCCAGCTGTTTGGCGCTTTGCTGCAGGAAGTGGCGCGTGAGCATCGGAATGTCTTCCAGCCGCTCGCGCAGCGCGGGCAGGCGCAGGCGGATCACGTTCAGGCGGTGGAACAAGTCCTCCCGGAAGCCGCCCTCTTTAACGCGCTGCTCCAGGTCCTGGTGGGTGGCTGCGATCACACGCACGTTGGCCTTGACGGCGTTGTGCCCACCCACACGGTAGAAGTGGCCGTCGCTCAGCACCCGCAGCAAACGGGTCTGCAGGTCGAACGGCATATCGCCGATTTCGTCGAGGAACAGTGTGCCGCCCTCGGCCTGCTCGAAACGCCCCCGGCGCATGGTCTGCGCGCCAGTGAAAGCGCCGCGTTCATGGCCGAACAGTTCACTCTCCAGCAAGTCTTTGGGGATTGCTGCAGTATTGATAGCAACAAATGGCCCATTGGCGCGCGGAGAGTGCTTGTGGAGTGCACGGGCTACCAGCTCTTTGCCGGAGCCGGACTCACCGGTGATCATCACCGTGACGTTGCTCTGGCTCAAACGCCCGATGGCGCGGAACACGTCCTGCATGGCGGGCGCCTGGCCCAGCATTTCGGGGGTGTCGGCCATACGTTCTTCGGCCACTTCCTCGCGCTGGCTTTCCTCCACGGCACGGCGGATCAGCTCCACCGCCTTGGGCAGGTCAAACGGTTTGGGCAGGTACTCAAACGCCCCGCCCTGGAAGGCCGACACGGCGCTGTCCAGGTCGGAAAACGCCGTCATGATGATGACGGGCAAACCGGGGTGTTTGGCTTTGACCTTCTCGAGCAGGTCGAGGCCGGAGCCCCCCGGCATACGGATGTCGCTGACCAGCACCTGCGGGCCCTGGCTGTCGTCGTCGCTGCATTCGTCCAGCGCCGCCAGAACTTCACGCGGGTTGGTAAAGCTGCGGGTGGGCAGGTTCTCCCGCAGGAGCGCCTTTTCCAGCACAAAGCGGATGGATTGGTCGTCGTCTACTATCCAGATCGGCTTCATGAAATTGTGTGGCCTCAGGTCAGGTTCTTCGGGTGAAGCGTGTGGGATGCCCTTCATAACTCCTCGCGGCGGGTGACAGTACGGACTCGGGCGGTCTGCGGCGTTGCTTTTCTTGCCAATAGCCGTGCTATTGGCTGCAAAACACGCCTTGCATCCCATCCCGATCCGTACTGCACCCACTCGCGTAGAGTTATGCAGAGCATCCCTAGGGCAACGGGATCAGTATCTTGAAATCCGTTCTTCCTGGCACGCTGTCGCATTCAATCAGGCCATGGTGCTGCTGCACAAAGGTTTGCGCCAATGTCAGTCCCAACCCCGAACCGCCGTCTCGCCCCGACACCAGCGGGTAGAAAATGCGGTCCTTGATCGAGTCCGCCACACCGGGCCCGTTGTCAATGACATGCAATTCCAATGCCAGTCGGTAGCGTTGTTTGCCAAAAGTCACCTGCCGCGCAATCCGCGTGCTGAAAATGATCTCTGCGTCCCCCAGCGCGACCCGTTCGGACAGCGCCTGGGCCGCGTTGTGGGCGATGTTGAGCACGGCCTGGATCAGCTGTTCGCGGTCGCCCCGGAACTCGGGGATGGACGTGTCGTAGTCGCGTTCGATACGCAACCCGCGCGGGAATTCCGCCAGGATCACCGAGCGCACCCGCTCACACACCTCGTGGATGTTCACGTCCCCCACCAGATGCGGCCTGCGGTGCGGTGCGAGCAGGCGGTCCACCAGCGTCTGCAGGCGGTCGGCCTCGTGGATGATGACCTGGGTGTACTCGATCAGGTCCTTGGACTCGATCTCCATCTGCAGCAACTGCGCCGCGCCACGGATGCCACCGAGCGGGTTCTTGATCTCATGCGCCAGGTTGCGGATCAGCTCCTTGTTGGCCTGCGCCTGGTCGATCAGGCGTTCTTCGCGGTCCTGTTTGACCTGCTGCTCCAGCGGCAGCAGTTCCACAATAATCTCGCCCGGGTGTTCGGTCTGCGCCACGATCACGTGCACGGGCACCGCCTCGTGGTTCAGGCGTTTGAGCCAGGCGTCGTAACGCAGGGCCGCAAACTCGTTGCTGCCCGCCCCTTCCAGCGCCGTACGCAGGAGCTGGGGCTCGGTAAAACACTCGGGGAAGGGGGAACCTTCAATGGTGCGGCGCGAGGTGCCAATGGCATCCTCCAGGGCAGAGTTGGCAAACAGCACGGAGCCATCACTCTGCACCACCGCAATCAGTGTGGCGAGCAGGTCGAAGGACTGGAAACGTGCGGCGTTGAAAACCTGCTTTTTCTTGGGCGACTTAGCGGGGCGCAGGAACACGGCCCAACTCCCGTTTGATGCCGGCAATATCGCTCTCGTTGCGCAGAATGCTGGCCTTCAGTTCGGCCACGCGGTCCAGGTACTTCTGGTGGTTGCGCGTCTCAGGCCCCAGTTTGTCGGGCTCGCCGTTGTTGTATTCCTTCTGCAGCTCGGCCTGGCGAGCCTCTGCCTTGCGCAGCTCCGTCTCCAGAATAGCGCGGGAGTCCGAGTCGCGGGCACGCTGGTCGGTGGCGGCCACACGCGGGGCGTTGGCGGGGGCTGCAGCAGCTGGTGCACCCGGTGCCGCAGCGGCCGGGCGGGCGCCTTCGATCACGGTGACATTGCCGCCCTCCACCCGCTTGCAGCCCCGTTTTTCAGCGTCTTTGGCATTGGTGTATTCGTTGCCACACCGAAATATGGCACCACTTTGCGCCCAGGCTGCACCCGTTGCCGAGAAGGCCAGGACCAACACAAGGGAGATTTTCAGGCTATTTTTCATAGGAATGGCGTACAAAAAGGTACACACAGGTAGTGAGGCAAGTATCCCGCAATCGTTCCACACAGGCAAAAAAAGAGCCCTCGGTCGGAATGGGGCATGGCACCCAAAAAAAAAGCGGCTTGCGCCGCTTTTTTTATAGACCGTTCGCAGCTTACAGCGAATAGTACATGTCGAATTCGACAGGGTGTGCAGCCATACGCATACGGGTGACTTCCTGCATCTTCAGGTCGATGTAGGCGTCGATGTACGAGTCAGTGAACACGCCACCCTTGGTCAGGAACGCACGGTCTTCGTTCAGGCAGTCGAGCGCCTGGTCGAGGCTGTGGCAGACGGTGGGGATCAGTGCGTCTTCTTCGGGCGGCAGATGGTACAGGTCCTTCGTGGCGGCTTCGCCTGGATGGATCTTGTTTTCCACGCCGTCCAGACCGGCCATCAGCAGGGCTGCAAAACCGAGGTAGGGGTTCATCAGTGGATCGGGGAAACGTGCTTCCACGCGGCGGCCCTTGGGGTTTGCCACGAAAGGAATACGGATCGATGCCGAGCGGTTCTTGGCCGAGTAAGCCAGCTTCACCGGTGCTTCGAAGCCTGGCACCAGACGCTTGTAGCTGTTGGTACCGGGGTTGGTGATGGCGTTCAGGGCACGGGCGTGCTTGATGATGCCGCCGATGTAGTACAGAGCGAAGTCGGACAGGCCTGCGTAGCCGTCGCCAGCGAACAGGTTCTTGCCGTCTTTCCAGACAGACTGGTGCACGTGCATACCGGAGCCGTTGTCACCCACGATGGGCTTGGGCATGAAGGTGGCGGTCTTGCCGTAGGCGTGGGCCACGTTGTGGATCACGTACTTTTGCAGCTGGACCCAGTCAGCGCGCTCGATCAGCGTGCTGAACTTGGTGCCCAGTTCCATTTGGCCGGCGTTGGCCACTTCATGGTGGTGCACTTCAACCGGGATGCCCAGGCTTTCCAGGATCAGGCACATTTCCGAGCGCATGTCCTGGAAGCTGTCGACTGGTGGCACGGGGAAGTAACCACCCTTGACTGCGGGACGGTGGCCGTGGTTGCCGTGTTCGAATTCCTTGCCGGTGTTCCATGCGGCTTCTTCAGATTCGATCTTGACGAAGCAGCCGGACATGTCGTTGGCCCAACGGATGCCGTCGAACACGAAGAATTCTGGTTCTGGTCCGAAGAATGCCGTGTCGCCGAGGCCCGAGGCCTTCATGTAGGCTTCAGCGCGCTTGGCCAGCGAACGGGGATCGCGCTCGTACGGCTTGCCGTCGGCTGGATCGACCACGTCGCAGGTCAGGATCATCGTCGTTTCTTCAAAAAACGGGTCGATGTTGGCGGTGTTGGGGTCGGGCATGAGTTGCATGTCCGAGGCTTCAATGCCCTTCCAGCCGGCGATGGACGAGCCGTCGAACGCGTGGCCCGAGCTGAACTTGTCTTCGTCAAAGTGCGAAACGGGCACGGTGACGTGCTGCTCCTTGCCACGGGTGTCGGTGAAACGGAAGTCAACAAACTTGACTTCGTTTTCTTTCACCAGCTTCATCACGTCTGCGACGGTCTTGGCCATCAAATTCTCCTGGTTGGCACTTGTTGAAAAGAATAGGGTTCAGCAAAGGGAATGCAGTTTTTGTGCCACGTTGCACCCACAGCGTGTGGGCCAGCACTTCCCGAAAGCCCGCCTATTTTGCCTTGGGTCTCTGCCCTAAATGGTGATGTTCAGCATGATTTTGTGCAAATCAGTACACAGACTGACGGGTTGCGCACCATTTAAGAGCATTTCTGCAAATGCACCAAAACAATGCACATCAGCTTCGCACCAACTCGGGGCCCAGCTTCACGTCAAATGTGTGCAGCCCGGCCAGCAACGCGGGGTAGGCACGACCGACGGCTTCAGGCGTCCCTTTGACACCCAGTTCAATGTGTCGGCCGTACTCGGGGTGGTCCACACTCGGCAGGCTGAAAACCTTGATGCCTTCGTGCGATTTTTCCAGAGCCACCATCAGCGGCGTGAGGGCTGCCTCCATGCCGCCAAACACGATGATGGACTTCTCCAGCCAGGCGGCCTGTTCAAAAAGGTGGCTGTACTGCGTGTCCAGCACCCACTCCACCATGGGCCAGGCCATCACCGGGAAACCGGGCACAAAATGCACCGCCCCACCACCCGCACCCTTGCACGAAAAACCGGGAATCTTGTTGTACGGGTTGGGGATGATGCGTGCGCCCTCGGGGAACACACCCATGTTCAGGCGGTGGATGTTGTCGGGGTGGTCGGGCTGGTACACCGTACCCTGCTCGCGTGCGGTGTCCTGCATCCGTTCACGGATCAGCGCTTCGGCCTGCGGGTGCAGCGCCAGCGGAAGACCCAGCGCCTGCGCGGCACACTGGCGGGTGTGGTCGTCTGGCGTGGCCCCGATACCGCCGGTGGAGAACACCACGTCCCCTGCGGCAAACGCGCGCTTGAGCGTGGCGGTGATGCGCTCGGGCGAATCGCCCACATAGTCGGCCCAGGCCAGCTGCAAACCACGCGCGCCCAACAAGGCGATCACTTTGGGCAAGTGTTTGTCGACCCGTTTACCCGAGAGAATTTCGTCCCCAATGATGATGAGGCCGAACGCAGGTTTCTGCAGCTCTTCAGGGTGGGCTGGCGGGTGCGGGAGGGAGGGTGTGGGGCTGGTCATGCGGCAATGCTAGCGGCAACACGGCATCAGCGGGCGGCAAGGTGGTGATGTCCGCGACAGGCTCCATGGCAGTGGCCTGCTGCTCCCGGTCGGCCTTCTCACGCTGTAGCTGCAGTGCGGCCAGGCAGTAATGCGAAAACCAGAGTGACGAGAACGCAAAAATCAGCGCATAAATCCAGATGGCGATGGGCACCAGAATGACAAACGCCGCCGCAAACAAGGCGCCCGACGCCCACACGATGCTGGGCGCAGCCCCAAGGTAACCACACAACACACCCATACCAACGAGGTAGGCACGGTGCTCACGGACCAGCAGGTGACGCTCCTCCACACTGGCGTGTTCGGCCAGGGCGTCAAAACTCATCACGCGGTAGGTCAGCCAGCCCCAGATCAGTGGCGGCAAGACCAGAATCAGCGGCGGCACCAGCCACAGCGGCAGCGACACCACCAGCGCCACCCCGGCCAGCAGTGTGGAGCTGAGCGACCACACCACACTCTTCATGAAGGAGCCACCCTTCTTGCGTTCCAGCAGCGGAAAACGGCGCTCGGCCACCATGGACAGCAACGACGGCGTCATCAGCACAGCCACCATCAGCAGCGAGCCCACCACGATAAACGGAGTGATGGCGAAGATCACGATCAACGGTGCCAACACAGTTTTCAGGCCGCCCATACCCATACCCTGGAGCCAGTCCCAGAACAGGTTGAGTGTGTTGGATGCCTCCAGACCAGAACGCACTGCGTCCAGCGCGGCGTCCCAGAAAAAGTAGCCCAACCCAAGGGCCAGCGCCACCATGATCAGCAGTGGCAAAAACGACAGCGCAATCACACGCGGGCGCACGCAGTAAGCGACGGCGCGCCAGAAAGAATCAAGAAGAAGTCCCAT
>JAGOEY010000108.1 GCA_017997515.1 Burkholderiaceae bacterium
GTGATGAGGGTGCGCAGCTGGTCGGCAATTTGCTGGTAAAGGCGCTGGGGCGCCACGGTTTGCAGGGGCATGGGGGCAAAAAAATGTTTCTAAGGGTGTAACTATTCAATCCACTGCATCCAGCCCGGTGAGGCGTGCGCAGCCCTTCCAGCAGACACCGCGGAACTGGCTTTGCCAGGCCGCTGGTGTCGCCCCCTGCAAGGGGGTTGGCGAGAGCGCAAGCGAAGCCTGGGGGTGAGTAGTTGCATCAGGGTTAGCCACAAGTGGCCAAGTGGTCAGACCAATTAATATGCTGCTGAATCACATCCAGCAACATCCGGCAAAACCCTGTGTGCTTTTTTGAAGGCATCAAAGGTGCGCCACCACCGAAGGAAAGTTATGCGACTCGAAGGTAAAACGGCACTGGTCACGGCAGCCGGTCAAGGTATTGGCCGCGCCACGGTGCTGGCCCTGGCGGCAGAAGGTGCCACTGTGTGGGCCACCGATGTGAATGCCGGTTTGCTGGAGGCTTACCAAGGCACGGCGCGTGTACACACCGCTGTGTTGAACGTGCTGGACAAAGACGCCATCCACGCACTGGTCGATTCGTTGCCTGCGCTGAACGTGTTGTTCAACTGCGCCGGTGTGGTGCACAACGGCTCGATCCTGCAGGCCACCGACGACGACTGGAACTTTGCCTTCAACCTGAACGCACGTGCGCAGTTCTGGGCCATCCAGGCCGTGTTGCCCAAGATGCTGGACAACGGTGGTGGCAGCATCATCAACATGTCCAGCGTGTGCAGCAGCCTCAAGGGCCTGCCCAACCGTTTTGTCTACGGCGCCAGCAAGGCCGCCGTGATCGGACTGACCAAAGGGGTGGCCGCCGACTTTGTGGCGCGTGGTGTGCGGTGTAACGCGATCTGCCCCGGCACGGTGGACACCCCATCACTGGCCGACCGCATCAACGCCAACGAAGACCCTGCCGAGGCCCGCCGCAACTTTGTCGCCCGCCAGCCCATGGGGCGCCTGGCACAAGCGCATGAAATTGCACCGCTGGTGGTGTTTCTGGCCAGCGACGATTCCGCGTTTGTCACCGGCCAGGCGTATTCGGTTGATGGCGGCATGACCATATGAACCAGCTCGACTTCACGGGCCGCCATGCGGTCGTGACGGGTGGGGCTACGGGTCTGGGGTATGCCATTGCGCAGCGCCTGCTGGCATCAGGCGGCAGCGTCACCCTGTGGGACCGCGACGCCGCTGCTGCCGAGGCTGCGGCAAAAACGCTGGGTGCTGCTGCCCACTGGGTGCAGGTCGATGTGGCCGACCACGGCTCGGTGGTGCATGCATTACAGGCCACGCTGCAACAGGTGCCCGCAGGTATTGATGCGCTGGTCAACAGCGCGGGTGTGACCGGGCCCAACACCAAGCTATGGGACTATCCCATCGACGCCTGGCGGCAGGTGCTGGACGTCAACCTGACCGGCCTTTTCCTCTGCTGCCGCGAGGTGGTGGCCCATATGCGCACCCGCAGTTATGGCCGCATCGTCAACATTGCATCCGTAGCAGGCAAAGACGGCAACCCCAACGCCAGCGCATACAGTGCCAGCAAAGCTGGTGTGATTGCCCTCACCAAATCCCTAGGCAAGGAGCTGGCCGATACCGGTGTACGCGTGAACTGTGTGACACCCGCAGCAGTGAAGACGGCTATCTTCGACCAGATGACACCCGAGCACATTGCGTTTATGTTGTCCAAGATTCCGATGGGGCGTTTTGGCACACCCGAAGAGGTGGCGGCGATGGTGGTGTGGCTGTGCACCGAAGACTGTGCGTTCTCCACCGGGGCTGTGTTCGATTTGTCGGGCGGGCGTTCTACTTATTAATGTGCACTGCACAATTTTTCTTGTTTTTTGAAAGGTACTCACTATGAAACTGGTTCGCTACGGCAACCCTGGCAAAGAAAAACCCGGCCTCATTGACGCCAACGGCCAACTGCGTGACCTGAGCAGTGTGGTCAAGGACATTGGCCCCGACCAACTGGGCGACGCTGCACTGGCCAAAATTGCCAAGGTCAAAACCGACAAGTTGCCGCTCGTCAAAGGCAAACCCCGCTATGGCAACCCGGTCACGGGCACACCGAAGTTCATCGCCATTGGCCTGAACTACGCCGACCATGCCGCCGAGTCCGGCCTGCCGATTCCGGCCGAGCCTGTGGTGTTCATGAAGGCCACCAGCTGTATCCAGGGCCCGAACGACGCGGTGATGCTGCCCAAGGGCTCGAAAAAGACCGACTGGGAGGTCGAGCTGGGGGTGGTGATTGGCACCCGTGCGCGTTATGTGTCGCAAAAGGATGCGCTCAATTTTGTGGCCGGTTACTGCACCATCAACGACGTGAGTGAACGTGAGTACCAGATCGAACGCGGCGGCACCTGGGACAAGGGCAAGGGTTGTGACACCTTCGGCCCCATCGGCCCCTGGCTGGTGACACGCGACGAAGTGCCGAATCCGCAAAAGTTGTCCATGTGGCTCGACCTGAACGGCAAACGTGTACAAACCGGCAACACCAAAACCATGGTGTTCAGCGTGGCCAAGATCGTCAGTTACGTGAGCCAGTTCATGACATTGGAGCCGGGCGACATCATCACCACCGGCACGCCACCCGGCGTGGGCTTGGGTATGAAGCCGCCGCTGTACCTGAAGAAGGGTGACGTGATGACGCTGGGTATCGAAGGCCTCGGTGAACAACGCCAGGAAGTTGTCGCGTTCAAACTGTAGTTTGATATTGCCTTCCATCAAAACCGCTGCCTCACCCGCAGCGGTTTTTTGCGTTGTGGGGCACGCAGAAAAAGCCCCACTTGCCAGTCGGTAATCTAAGGAAAAACCCTTGAAACAACTAGGTTCGGGGCTCTAGAACCCCCCACTTTCAACAGGCTGTCACGGAAGTACTGCAAAATAGCACGATCGTTCGTTTTATTTTGCACCATGCCTACTTCCAGCCCCCCTGCCAAAGCCGCCCGCGCTCCGTCTGCCGACGGGGCCCGCGAAGGCCGCGCCCTGCAGAAAGGGCAGCAGACCAAAGCCGCCATCGTGGAGGCCGCCCTCGGTCTGGCCACACAGATTGGTGTGGAAGGCCTGAGTATTGGTGCGCTGGCCGAGGTCACACGCATGAGCAAGTCGGGCGTATTTGCCCACTTTGGCTCGCGTGAAGAGCTGCAGATCTCCGTTATCCGCGAGTACCACGCACGTTTTGAGGAAGAGGTGTTTTACCCCGCCCTGCAAGCCGAGCGTGGCCTGCCTCGGGTGCGCGCCATGTTTGCCAACTGGATGCAGCGCACCTCGGTGGAAATCGATTCGGGCTGTATCTACATCAGTGGTGCGGTCGAATTTGACGACCGGTCCGGCCCGGTGCGCGACAGCCTTGCCAGCTCGGTGATGACCTGGCATGCCGCCATGAAACGCGCCATCACCATGGCCAAGTCGCTGGGTGAGCTGCAGGCCGATGTCAACGAAGACCAGATGCTGTTCGAGATCCACGGACTCATCCTGGCCCTGCACTACGAAGCCCGCTTCCTCAAAAACCCCGGCTCGATCGACCGTGCCAACACCGGGTTCGACAACATTCTGGCGCGTTACGGTGCAGGCCCGGCACGTGCTGCACCCGCCCGCAAACGGCCTTCTTCCGCTTCTGTTTCTTCCGTCTCTTCACCGTCTTCCACCTCTTCCAAAATTTCCAAGGACTAACACCATGCCAACCTACACCCCTCCCTTGCGCGACATGCAGTTTGTGATGCACGAAGTGCTGGGCGTTGCCAACGAATACGCGGCCATGCCACGCTTCGCCGAGGTGGACGCCGACACCATCAATGCGGTGATTGAAGAGGCCGGCAAGTTCGCTGCCAATGTGACCTTTCCCCTGAACATCAGTGGTGACGAAGAGGGCTGCACCCTCGACAAAACCACCCACGAAGTGACGGCACCCAAGGGTTTCAAGGAAGCCTATGCCCAGTACGTCGAAGGCGGCTGGCCTGCGTTGTCGTGTGACCCGGAATACGGCGGTCAGGGCCTGCCGTTTGTGGTGAACCAGTGCCTGTACGAAATGCTCAACAGCGCCAACCAGGCCTGGACGATGTACCCCGGCCTGTCGCACGGTGCCTATGAAGCACTGGCCGCACACGGCACCGACGAACAGAAAAAAACCTACCTGCCCAAGCTGGTGAGTGGTGAGTGGACCGGCACCATGTGCCTGACCGAACCCCATTGCGGCACCGACCTCGGCATGTTGCGCACCAAGGCTGAACCACAAGCCGACGGCAGCTACAAGATCACCGGCAACAAGATCTTCATCTCGGCCGGTGAACACGACCTGGCCCCCAACATCCTGCACCTGGTACTGGCCCGCCTGCCGGACGCACCCAAAGGCAGCAAGGGCATCAGCCTGTTTGCCGTGCCCAAGTTCAACGTGAATGCCGACGGATCACTCGGCAGCCGCAACCCGATCTACTGCGGTGGGCTGGAGCACAAGATGGGCATCCACGGCAACGCCACGGCGCAGATCGTTATCGACGGTGCGGTGGGCACCCTGGTCGGCCAGCCACACAAGGGCTTGGCCGCGATGTTTGTGATGATGAACGCCGCCCGCCTGGGTGTGGGCAACCAGTCGCTGGGCCTGACCGAAGTGGCCTACCAGAACGCACTGGCTTACGCCAAAGACCGCATCCAGATGCGCTCGCTGACAGGCACCAAGGCGAAGGACAAGGAAGCCGACCCCATCATCGTGCACCCCGACGTGCGCAAGATGCTGCTCACCGCCAAGGCCTACGCGGAAGGCGGCCGTGCGCTGCAGATCTGGTGCACGCTGCTGCTCGACAAGGCGCACAACCATGCCGACGAAAAAGTGCGCAAAGACTCCGACGAGTTGGTCGCACTGCTGACCCCCATCGTCAAGGCCTTCATCACCGACAACGGCCATATCTCCACCAACGCGTGTATGCAGGTGTTCGGCGGCCACGGCTTCATCAAGGAATGGGGCATGGAGCAGTTCACGCGCGATAACCGCATCAACATGATCTATGAAGGCACCAACACCATCCAGTCGCTCGACCTGCTGGGCCGCAAGGTGCTGGGCAACAACGGCGCGACGCTCAAGAAGTTGGGCAAGCTGGTGGGAGCGCTGGTGGCGGAAGAGGGCGTGAACGAGAAGATGGCCGAGTTCATCAACCCGCTGGCCATGCTGGGTGAGCAGATGACCAAGTTCACCACCGAGCTGGGCTTCAAGGGTTTGCAAAACCCCGACGAGGTGGGCGCGGCCGCGGTGGACTACCTGCGTGTGGCGGGCCACTTCGTGTTTGGCTACCTGTTCGCGCGGATGGCCCAGGTCGCGTTGCGCGAGATTGCCAATGGCAACACAGACCCGTTCTACGTTGCCAAGCTGCAGACTGCACGTTTCTACTTCGCCAAGCTGTTCCCAGAAACCGTGACGCTGATGCGCACCGCGCGCGCTGGCAGCAAGGTGCTGATGGACACCGACGCAGCCCTTGCCTGATCTGTTCTTTGGATTTGCATAAAACCACACGGAGACGACCATGAAATCTACGCTAGCAGCTATCATTTTTGCGTCAATGGCCTTGCCCGCAGTGGCCCAGATGTCCCCCGTGGGCCACTGGCACACGCTGGACGAAAAGACCAACGAGGTGAAGTCGCAGATCCAGATCACCGAGTCGGGTGGTGTGGTGAGCGGCAAGATCGAGAAGCTGCTGCGCAAGGACGCCAAGCAGGACGCCGTGTGTGACGAATGCAGCGACGACCGCAAGGGCAAACCCCTGCTGGGGCTGGAGATCATCCGGGGTGCCAAGAAGGCGGCGGACAAAAACGTGTGGGAAGACGGCAAGATCCTCGACCCCGAAAACGGCAAGAACTACACCCTGCGGCTCACGCCCATCGAGGGTGGAAAAAAACTCGAAGTACGCGGCTCCATCGGCCCGTTTGGCCGCACCCAGACCTGGGTTCGCGTGCCCTAATCAGGAAATACCATGTCCCGTTTTAACGTGAAAAAAGTCGCCGTGTTGGGCGCAGGCGTGATGGGTGCGCAGATCGCCGCCCACCTCGTCAACTGCAAGGTGCCGGTTGTTTTGTTCGACCTTCCCGCCAAAGAGGGCCCTAAGAACGGCATCGTCACCAAAGCGATTGAAGGTTTGAAGAAACTCAAACCATCGCCCCTCGGCGCGGTGGAAGACGCGTCACTCATCCAGCAGGCCAACTACGAAGAACACATGGCGCAGTTGAAAGACTGCGACCTCATCATCGAGGCCATTGCCGAGCGGATGGACTGGAAACTTGATCTGTACAAAAAGATCGCACCCTTCGTGGCACCGCACGCCATCGTGGCGTCCAACACCTCGGGCCTGTCGATCACCAAATTGAGTGAAGCGCTGCCCGA
>JAGOEY010000109.1:0-4232 GCA_017997515.1 Burkholderiaceae bacterium
GCCTGCGCACCCAGCGCCGTGCATTCGTCCGCCACGGCGTGCAGCAGGGTTTCGTTGCGCGCGGCCAGCACCAGGGCCACCTGGTCTTTGTGTTGGGCCGCCAATTGGCGTGCCATTTCAGCACCGATGCCGTCGGAAGCACCGGTAATTACTATTGTTTTCATAGCGGGATGTGCCTGCTGCATATACGCTGCAGGCCGATTTTTCTTAAATTATTCTTAGAAACAGGCCCAGATTTGATTCCCAAGGGTCATGAGGAAATCCGGCTGCAGATAGAGGCTGAACACGGCCAGCAGCACCAGCACAACGAGGGCCCACACCAGCAACCGGCGTCCATTGTGCGTGACCATGGTTCAGGCACCCTGTGCCGCGTTGGCGGGAAGGCGGCGGATTGGCGCTTCCTTGACCGGCATGTTGATCAGCCCGGCAAAGACGCCCAGGCCAATAGCGATGTACCAGACCAGGTCATAACTGCCGGTCTGGTCATACACATAACCGCCCAACCACACACCCATGAAAGAGCCGATCTGGTGGCTGAAGAAGACGAATCCGCTCAGCATCGACAGATGCTGGATGCCAAAAATCTGCGCCAGCGCCGCATTGGTGGGTGGCACGGTGGACAGCCACAACACGCCCATGGTGGCGGCAAACACATACACACTCATCGGCGACAAGGGCACCAGCAGGAAGATGGAAATCACCACCGCACGCGCCAGATAGATAAAAACGAGGATGTTCTTCTTCTGCATGCGCTGGCCGAGTGACCCGGCGATGTAAGTGCCAAACACGTTGAACAGCCCGATCAGCGCCAGTGCATAACTCGCCACCTGGGGCGACAGGCCGTTGTCCTTCAGGTAACTAGGCATGTGGACACCGATAAACACGACCTGAAAGCCGCACACAAAATACCCCGCCATCAGCATCTGGAAGCTCGGGTACTTGAAGGCTTCGCCCAGCGCCTGGCCAATACTTTGCTCGCGCCGCGCGGGGGTGGCACCGCTGCCAAAGCCGGGCTCCCGCAGGCCAAATGCCAGCGGGATGATCATCAGCACCATCAGGCTCAGCACCAGCAAGGCCTGCTGCCAGCCAAAATTCAGAATCAGCCAGCCCTCCACCGGCACCATCAGGAACTGCCCAAACGAGCCCGCCGCCGCGGCCACACCCATGGCCCATGACCGCCGCTCCGGCGCAATCTGCCGCCCCAGGATGCCGTAGATCACGGCATAGGTGGTGCCTGCCTGTGCCGCGCCAATCAATATGCCTGCGGTGAGTGCAAACACCAGCGCGCTGGATGCCAGCGCCATACCCGCCAGGCCCAGCGCATACAGGATGGCCCCGCCAATCAGCACGCGGAATGCGCCAAAACGGTCGGCCACCATGCCCGCAAAAATGCCAAAAATGCCCCAGGACAGGTTCTGGATCGCAATCGCCAGCGCAAAGGTCTGGCGCGTCCAGCCCTGGTCTTGTGTGATGGGCTGCAGCCACAGGCCAAAACCGTGGCGAATACCCATGGACAGGGTGACGATGGCTGCGCCGCAGACCAGCACCTGGGTCATCGACAGATTTTTTTGTTGTGTGCTCATGCGGGAAATGTAGCCAATTTGGTGCAGGTCTGCTGTCGCCGCGTTGCCCGGTTTTAGCAGTGTTTGGCGGGTGCTGTGGATAAAACCAGTGCTTGTGCTGCACCGCACTACAATCCGCCCCATGGCATCGAATCCGTCCGCTCCCTCTGTGACCCCTCTTTCCCCACCCGTTTATTCCGAAGGCTCCATCCGCGTCCTCAAGGGCCTGGAGCCCGTCAAGCAGCGCCCGGGGATGTACACCCGCACCGACAACCCGCTGCACGTGATCCAGGAAGTGCTGGACAACTCGGCCGACGAAGCGCTGGCGGGGCACGGCAAAAAGATCAAGGTCACGCTGTTTGCAGACGGCTCGGTGGGCATCGAAGACGATGGCCGGGGTATCCCGTTTGGCCTGCACCCGGAAGAAAAAGCGCCCGTGATCGAACTGGTGTTCACCCGCCTGCACGCCGGTGGCAAGTTCGACAAGGGCAAGGGCGGCGCCTACAGCTTCTCGGGCGGCCTGCACGGCGTGGGTGTGTCGGTGACCAATGCGCTGGGCAAACGCCTCGAAGCCACCAGCTACCGTGAAGGTTCGGTGGCCCGGCTGGTGTTTGAAGGCGGTGACGTGGTCGAGCCGCTGGTGGTGCGCCCGAACAATGGCAGCGCCGAGGGTGACCGCAAAACCGGCACCAGTGTCCGTGTCTGGCCTGACCCCAAATACTTTGAGTCTGCTGTGCTGCCCATGGGCGAGCTGACCCACCTGCTGCGCAGCAAAGCCGTGCTGATGCCGGGTGTGACGGTCACGCTCACGGTCGAGAAAACCAAGGAAGTGCAAACCTGGCTTTACAAGGGTGGCCTGCGCGACTACCTGCAGCAGACGCTGAACGGTGACCCGGTCATCCCGCTGTTTGAAGGTGAAGGTTTTGCCGACGGCGGCCACGAGAGTTTTGCCGAAGGGGAGGGCGCGCAGTGGTGTGTGGCCTTCACCGAAGACGGCCAGCCGGTGCGTGAGAGTTATGTGAACCTGATTCCCACCAGCGCGGGCGGCACCCATGAAAGCGGCTTGCGCGACGGCCTGTTTAACGCTGTGAAGAGTTTTATCGAGCTGCACTCCCTCGCGCCCAAGGGCGTGAAGCTGCTGCCCGAAGACGTGTTTGCGCGGGCCAGCTATGTGCTGAGTGCCAAGGTGCTGGACCCGCAGTTTCAGGGCCAGATCAAGGAGCGGCTGAATTCGCGTGACGCGGTGCGCCTGGTGTCGAGCTTTGTGCGTCCCGCGCTGGAGCTGTGGCTGAACCAGCATGTGGACTACGGCAAGAAGCTGGCCGAACTTGCCATCAAGGCCGCGCAAAGCCGCCAGAAGGCGGGCCAGAAGGTCGAGAAACGCAAGGGTTCGGGTGTGGCCGTGTTGCCCGGCAAATTGACCGACTGCGAAAGCAAGGACATCCGCAATAACGAGGTCTTCCTGGTCGAAGGTGACTCCGCCGGTGGCAGCGCCAAGATGGGCCGCGACAAGGAAAGTCAGGCCATCCTGCCGCTGCGGGGCAAGGTGCTCAACACCTGGGAGGTCGAACGCGACCGCCTGTTTGCCAACACCGAAATCCACGACATTTCGGTCGCGATCGGGGTCGATCCGCACGGCCCGAACGACAGCCCCGACATGACTGGCCTGCGTTACGGCAAGGTGTGTATCTTGAGCGACGCCGACGTGGACGGCTCCCACATCCAGGTGCTGCTGCTCACGCTGTTCTTCCGCCACTTCCCCAAACTCATCGAGGCGGGCCACGTGTATGTGGCGCGCCCGCCGCTGTTCCGGGTGGATGCCCCCGCACGGGGAAAAAAGCCCGCGTCCAAGGTCTATGCGCTGGACGAAGGCGAGCTGGTCGCCATCCTCGACAAGCTGCGCAAGGACGGCGTGCGTGAAAACGCATGGGCCATCAGCCGCTTCAAAGGCCTGGGCGAGATGAACGCTGAACAGCTATGGGAAACCACCCTCAACCCCGACACCCGCCGCCTGATGCCTGTGCAGCTGGGCGAGACGGATTTTGGCCAGACCGAAACTCTGATCACCAAACTCATGGGCAAGGGTGAAGCCGCGGCGCGCCGTGAGCTGATGGAACTCCACGGCGACGCCGTCGAGATCGATATCTGACCCAGCCGCAGTAAATCGGCAGATATGGTGAATTTCTCAAACATTTTTGGCATCTGGCACACGCTGGTCGTGGGCTTAATGCTATTGTTTTTGAATAACTTCGCCCATGCCGACATCTGGGGCTATGTGGACGAACGCGGCACGGCCCACTTCGCTGCCGAGCAGGTGGACAAGCGCTACAGCCTGTTCTTCCGGGGCGAAGGGGAGTTTGATTCGCGCCGTGATGTGCCCGCTGCGTCTGCAGCGCCGTCCGCCGCGCAGGCCGGAGCGGCGGCGCGTCTGCTGTCGCTGTTCGACGTGTCACCCACTTACAAAAAACTGGGCATCCATTTGCAGGAAGCGTCCCGCACCCACGGCGTGGATTACGCACTGCTGCAGGCGCTGATTGCCACCGAATCGGGCTTTGACCCGGTGGCAGTGTCGCCCAAAGGTGCGGTGGGGCTGATGCAGCTGATGCCCGACACCGCCCGCCGGTACGGTGTGGCAGGCGACAGCAAAAACCCGGTCGAGAAAAAACTCAC
>JAGOEY010000109.1:4332-6365 GCA_017997515.1 Burkholderiaceae bacterium
GGTGCCGTGGGCCGTGGCAACATGCCCACCACCTTGCTGACGGCTGCGCCTGCAGCCAACCTGAAGCCTGAACCCAACTGACTCCCGATGAGCGACCAGCCCACCCTCGACTTCATTCCCGGGGCGTCTGACGATGCCCCCACCCTTGCCGGTTATGCCCAGCGCGCCTACCTTGAATACGCCTTGTCGGTGGTTAAGGGCCGCGCCTTGCCCGATGTGTGTGACGGCCAGAAGCCGGTGCAGCGCCGCATTTTGTATTCCATGTCGCGCATGGGTCTGGGCTTTGGTGGCGCGAACGGCACCAACGGTGCCAAACCCGTCAAAAGCGCCCGTGTGGTGGGGGACGTGCTGGGCCGCTTCCACCCGCACGGCGACCAGTCCGCGTACGACGCCCTGGTGCGTATGGCGCAGGACTTTTCACAGCGCTACCCGCTGATCGACGGCCAGGGCAACTTCGGCAGCCGCGACGGCGACGGCGCTGCGGCCATGCGGTACACCGAAGCCCGGCTCTCGCGTATCACCAGCCTGCTGCTCGACGAGATCGACGAAGGCACGGTCGATTTCATGCCCAACTACGACGGCAGCACGCAGGAGCCACGCCAGCTGCCCGCCCGTCTGCCGTTTGCGCTGCTCAACGGCGCCAGTGGTATTGCCGTGGGTCTGGCCACCGAAATTCCGAGCCACAACCTGCGCGAAATTGCCGACGCCTGTGTGGCGCTGGTGAAGAACCCGCAACTCAGCGACGACGAGTTGTTCACGCTGGTGCCAGGGCCAGACTTCCCCGGTGGCGGGCAGATCATCAGCCCGGTGGGCGACATCTGCGACGCGTACCGCACCGGGCGCGGCAGTCTCAAGGTGCGCGCCCGCTGGAAGATCGAAGACATGGCGCGCGGCCAGTGGCAACTGGTGGTGACCGAGCTGCCGCCCGGCGTCAGCACCCAGCGTGTGCTGGAAGAAATTGAAGAGCTGACCAATCCCAAAATCAAGTCCGGCAAAAAAGCACTGAGCCAGGACCAGACCCAGCTCAAGGCGACGGTGCTGTCGGTGCTGGACGTGGTGCGCGACGAGTCGAACAAGGACGCAGCCGTACGCCTGGTGTTCGAGCCCAAGACCAGCCGCATCGAGCAGTCCGAACTCATCACCTGCCTGCTGGCCCACACCAGCCTGGAAACCTCGTCGCCGATCAACCTGACGATGGTGGGCCACGACGGCCGCCCCGCGCAGAAGTCGCTGCGCCAGATGCTGAACGAGTGGATCAGCTTCCGCCAGACGACGGTGCAGCGCCGCTCGCAGCACCGGCTCGACAAGGTGCTGGACCGCATGCACATCCTGGAAGGGCGGCAGATTGTGCTGCTCAACATCGACGAAGTGATCGCCATCATCCGTGCGTCGGACGAGCCCAAGGCTGCGCTGATTGCGCGCTTCAACCTGAGCGACCGGCAGGCCGAGGACATCCTCGAAATCCGCCTGCGCCAACTCGCGCGGCTGGAGGCCATCAAGATCGAGCAGGAGTTAAAAACCCTGCGCGAAGAACAGGGCCGCCTCGAAGAAGTGCTGGGCAGCCCGGCCGCCTTGCGCCGCCTGATGGTGAAAGAAATCGAAGCCGACGCCAAAACCTTTGCCGACCCGCGCCGCACGCTCATCCAGGCCGAAAAACGCGCCGTGGTCGAGATCAAGGTGGTGGACGAGCCGGTGACGGTGGTGGTGTCCGAAAAAGGCTGGGTGCGTGCACGCAGCGGACAGGGGCACGACCCGGCCAGCTTTGCGTTCAAGTCGGGGGACGCGCTGTATGGCACCTTCGAATGCCGCACGGTGGACACCTTGCTGGTGTTCGGCTCCAACGGGCGCGTGTACTCCGTGCCCGTGTCGGCATTACCTGGCGCGCGCGGTGACGGCCAACCGGTGACGACGCTGATCGAGCTGGAGTCCGGCACCCAACTTGCGCACTACTTTGCAGGCCCGGCGTCTGCCACGCTGCTGCTGTCGGCGTCGGGTGGTTATGGCTTCCTGGCCAACGTGGAGAACATGGTGTC
>JAGOEY010000110.1 GCA_017997515.1 Burkholderiaceae bacterium
CAGGGCAGCCCACGCGGATGCTGGGCGTGGCCATCGACGTCACACCGCAGCATGAGCAGCAAGAGCTGCTGCAAAAACTGGCCCATTACGACGCCCTCACGGGCCTGCCCAATCGCGTGCTGCTGGCCCGCAAGCTGGCCGAAGGCATGTCGCTGGCCCATGCCGAAGGCTCGCTGCTGGGCGTGGCCTACCTGGATCTGGATGGCTTCAAGCCGGTCAACGACCGCCTGGGCCACGATGCCGGAGACCGCCTGCTGGTGATTGCCGCGCAGCGCCTGACGCGTGCCCTGCGCCCGCAGGACTGTGTGGCACGCCTGGGGGGTGACGAATTCGTCATCCTCATGCCCGGACTGTCGAGCAACAACGAATGCAAGCATGGGTTGAACCAGGTCATGCAGAGCATTGCCGCGCCCTACCAGATCGGCAACCACCGCGTGTCGGTGACGGCCAGCATCGGCTACACGCTGTATCCGAGCGATGATGCCGACGCCGACACCCTGATGCGCCACGCAGACCAGGCCATGTATGCCGCCAAGCAGGGCGGGCGCAATCGTTTCCATGAGTTCGACGCCACACAGGAACGCCAGTCACGCCAGTTGCGCGAACAGATCCTGGAGTTGCGCGACGCGCTGGCCCAGGGGCAGTTCGTGCTGTACCTGCAACCCAAGGTGGACATGCATCTGGGTACCGTGGTGGGCGCAGAAGCGCTGGCACGCTGGAAGCACCCCGACAAAGGGGTTTTGTCACCGGCCGCCTTCATGCCGCTGCTCGAAGGCACTGAAATCGAAGTGGCGTTTGGCGCCTGGGTGGTGGATGCGGGGCTGAGGCTGGTGAAAATGCTGATGGAGCACCAGTTTCACCTGCCCATCAGCCTCAACATCTCTGCACCGCACCTGCAGCAGCCCGGCTTTGCCGACTGGATGGCGCAAAAACTGGCCGATCACCCACAGGTGCCCCCGGCGCTGGTCGAGATCGAGATCACCGAAACCGCAGCGCTCTACCACGTGGACCATGTGGCCAACACCCTGAAGGTGCTGCAGAACATTGGCCTGGGTACCTCACTGGACGATTTCGGTACCGGGTATTCGTCGCTCACCTATCTGCGCCGCCTGCCGCTGTCCACCCTCAAGATCGACCAGAGCTTTGTGCACGGCATGATGAACGACGCTGGCGACCTGGCCATCGTCCAGGGCGTCATCGGGCTGGCACGCTCGTTTGGCTACCGCATCATTGCCGAAGGCGTGGAAACCGCCGACCAGGGCCAGATGCTGCTGCAACTGGGCTGCCACATGGCCCAGGGCTACCACTTTGCCCGGCCCATGCCGGTGGAAGATTTCATCCCATGGGTCAAGAACTGGCAGGCCCCGGCCCTGGCGAACCGCCCACATACGGGCTGAATCCATATAAAAAATAGCCTCCAGCGCCCGTCCATCAAGCGCTGGAAGCTATATTTTTGATAGTAGACCAGCCCCGTGCGGGGCCCGTCTCTTCTGCGCCTCCGATCAGCCTTCGACCATCGCCTTGACCTGCTGCAGTGCGGCCGGGTCTTCCATGGTGGTCAGGTCCCCCGGGGCGCGCCGCGCCGCGCGGCAAAGGCCATGGCCACCTGGCCCTTGAGGCTGTCGGCCACCTTCGAGCACTTCAACGAGGTCATCCGCATTCATCGTCAAAAATGCGTTCGCCTCGGGAGTTCGGGAGGCAGCGGGCCGAACAAGTGTGCCAGGAACCACCGACAGACCAGGCGCGATATTGCGAATACGGCGGGACCAGGAATACTGGGGCAACATCAGATGATCGGCGGGCACGAAGTCATCAAGGTAGCGCATGGTGAACAGGTTTCGGTGAAGGTGTCGGCTCCACGCATGTCTGGCTCGTCTGTCTGGTCGGTTCAATGGTCATGGCAAGGCGTCAGCTGGGGAGCGACCGCAGGCAGTCTTTCAGCAACCTGCTCAGAGCCTGTTAAACCCTGCTGCAGCAATTCAAAAAAAACCAACAGTTTGCACAAATACAAATGCAAGTGATTTGTATTTGAGTATAGAATTTATCGATGTAGCCCACAGACGCATGCATTGCAACCAAGCGCAGGTTTGGTCGCACGCACTCTTGCCCTGTCAGCCAGACACCCGGAGCAGTGACGCTATACGCAACTGACTCCATCTACAGTACCCACTCACCCACCAAGCTTGCCGCAAGCGTGGAGTTGATAGGCAGTTTCCTACCGCAAGGCCGTGATGCACGGTCTTGATTTTTGAAGGATTTCCTACCATGCGCTACCGCACCTGCTTCGTGCTGGCCGCCACCGCCCTTGCAGCCGCCACCGCCGCCCAAGCCCACCAAGTATGGCTCGAGGCCGCCGACGGACAGGCCCGCCTGTATTACGGCGAGTTCAACGACAACCTGCGCGAAACCTCGCCCGGCAAGCTCGACCGTTTTGGTGCGACACCGACCCTGCAAGCCAGCCTGGGGGCAAAGCACACAACGCTGGAAGGCGCACGCACCAAAGATGCCTTTGCCTATACCGTGCCCGGTACGGCAGACACGCTGCTGACCCTGGCGACCGTGCCGGTCATGGACCGCAGCCAACGCAACCTCTCGCCACTGCTGTGGAAGCCCGCTGCCCGCTGGATAGCCTCCCCACAGCGGGCTGTGGTGCCGACTGCGCCGCTGGACTTGGTTCCCACCGGCAAGCCCGGACAGTTCCAAGTCTATTTTCAGGGTGCCCCCTTGCCCAAGGCCAAGGTGCAAATGGTCGCGCCCTCGGGCTGGGCACGCGAAGCCAGCAGCGCAGAAGACGGCACCGTTCATTTCTCCCTGCCCTGGAAGGGCCAATACGTCGCCGAAGTCAAGCACACAGATAAAACCAGCGGCGATTTCAACGGCAGCAAATACGGCGAGGTGGGCTATCTCATCACGCTGAGCTTTGTACTGCATGAAGGCGTGGCCTCGCCCGCACTGCCGTCAGCACCGGCTTCGCACTGATCCCCCGGCACTCCTGCCATGCGTCCACTCCAGTGCTGCGGTGCGGCGCTGGACACTGGTGCACGGCGCCACATCCATTTCAAGTCCACCAGCCATGTCAGAATCCGCGACACATACCAGTTCGTTCTCTTTGCGCCCCACCGTGCTCGCCACCACCTTACTGTTGGTGAGCCACAGTGGCTTTGCCCAAATTCATGCAGCGCCCGCCGCCAACAACGCCCCCACCCTGCCGGATGTGAACATCAAGGCCAGTGCCGAGGGCGGCATCACCCCCGGCAAGATCACCGTCACCACCAAAGGCGAGGCCAACCCGCTCACCACCCCCCAATCGATCACGGTGGTGACCCGCGAACTGATGGAGTCGCGCCAGGACAAAACCCTGGTCGATGCCGTGAGCGGTGTGGCCGGTGTAGTGGCAGGTGAGCGAGGCAACCGTGGGTTCGACGATATCGCCATCCGTGGGCAAACCTATGGCCAGGAAAAGTACATCGACGGCCTGAGCACCGTGCGTCAAGGCTATGTGCCAGCGGAAGAGATTTTTGGTGCCGAACGCATCGAGGTGCTCAAAGGCCCAGCCTCCTTGCTGTATGGCAATGTGCGCCCGGGCGGCATGGTCAACGTGGTGAGCAAACGGCCCAAGCGCGAGGCCTTCAACGAAATCAGTACCTCGCTGGGCAGCTATGGCTACAAGCAGGCAACGGCCGATATCAGCCGCCCGCTATCAAACGATGGCAGAACGGCCTTTCGCATCGCCGCGCTTACCAACGACAGCAACGACGTGACCGACCATGTTTCTTTCAAGAACAACTACATCGCCCCTTCGCTGCGCCTGGCCCTGGGCGCGCAAACAGAGCTGACCTTGCTCACCAGCTACCAGGACCGCCAATGGGTGCGCCTGCAAGGCCTTCCGCCGCAGGGCACGCTGCTACCCAACCGCAACGGACAGGTTGACCGCAGCTTTTACGCAGGTGAGCCGGGTTTTGGGAACAACGAGTTTTCTCGCACCCGCGTGGGCTACGAGTTGCAACATCGCTTTGGCGAAGGCTGGCATCTGCAGCAAAACTTCCGCTGGGACGATTACACGCTCAAGCAGCGCGCCTCTGCTTTTCTTGATGCCCTGGCCGTCGACCAGCGCACCCAGGTGCGCACCGGCAACGTCCAGGCAGATGACTACCGTACCGTGGCGCTGGACACCTACCTGAATGGCCACTTGGCATCCGCCTGGGGCAAGCACGACATCACGCTGGGCCTGGATCTCAACGACAAACATGGTCGCCTTGCATCGCAGTCGTGCACTCCAGCAGACATGGGCACCATCGACCTGTTCAAGCCCGTGTACGGCCGCAGCATCACCTGCACTGGCGCACTGGCCGACAACACCCAGGACATCCAGGCCAGTGGCCTCTACGCCCGTGACCGCCTGAGCCTGACCCGCGACCTGCACCTGAGCGCAGGACTGCGCCACGACCGGGTGAGCACACGCACATTCAACAACCGCACAGCCAAAGTCAGCAGCGCCCCCAAAGACAGCGCCACAACCGGCATGCTGGGCGCAAGCTGGGAAGCAACCCCCGGCGTTGCGCCATATGTCAGCTGGGCCAATTCCTTTGTACCCATCAGCGGCACCGACTTTCTTGGCAACGCGTTCAAGCCCGAAACCGGCCGCCAACTGGAGGCTGGCGTAAAGTTTGCCCGCGACAACGGACGGCAAACCGCCAGCCTTGCCGTGTACGACCTGCGCCGCCAGAACGTAACCACGAACGACACCGCGCACGCTGGCTATAGCGTGCAGCAAGGTGAGCATCACAGCCGCGGTCTGGAGCTGGAAGTGGCCGCCCAACTGCGCAATGGGCTCAGCCTGACTGCCGCCTACGCCTACACCGACGCTGTCGTCTCCCAAAGCAACGCTAGCCGCTTGGTCAATGGCGTGCTCAGACAAGAACAGGGCAGCACCGTTATCAACGTACCCAGGCACAACGCCAACGTCTGGGCGGTGTACCGCCTGCCTGCTTCGGGCTGGGGCCTGGGCGTAGGCCTGCGCCACATGAGCGAGCGCACGGGCTACGCCTACGACTTCACCATTCCCGGCTACACGGTGTTTGACGCCGCACTGATGTACCAGGGGCAGGGCTGGCGCGCCGCACTGAACGTGCGCAATCTGGCCGACAAAACCTACTACGGTGGTGCCTTGAGCAACAACGTGCTCACGCTGGGCGAAGTGCGGCAGGTGCGGCTGAATGTGGTGTACGAGTTCTAGCCAGCACATGAGTGCCGTTCTTGGGCCTGCTGGGGCAGCAGGCGCCACCCCCAGGCAAAAAACGCACCGGCGCAGTGTGGTGTTCTTGCGCTGGCTGCGCAAAGTCCACTTGTGGGTGGGACTGTGGGGCGCGGCCGTGGGCCTGCTGTTTGGTGTGACGGGCATCTTGCTCAATCACCGCGCGGTGCTCAAGATCCCGGTAGAAAAAACAATACAGCGAAGCATCCAACTGGCACTTCCCGATGCAGGCCAGTCGTTGCTGACCGATGTGAATGCCCTGGCCGCCTGGCTGCAAGCGCAGCTACAGTTTCAGGGGGTACAGGTGCTGAGCAAAACCGAGCCCGCGCGCAACGTGATCTGGGCCGACCGCGAGGTGATGCAACCCGCGCGTTGGACGGTGCGTCTGCACAGCCCGCAGCGCGGAGTGAACGCCGAGTACATCGTCGGCAACCGCTTTGTAACAGTCGACATCCAGGACGCCACGCCAATAGGCACACTCACGCGCTTGCATATGGCTACCGGAGCCAATGCATTTTGGGTACTGCTGTCAGACACCATTGCCGCTGGTCTGATCGTGCTGTGCTTTACGGGATTGTTGCTGTGGTCCCGGCTGCACACGCTGCGCTTGGCAGGCATCGCTACCAGCATGGGGGCCTTGACTAGTGCCGCGTTCTTTTTGTGGAGCAGCGCATAGCGCATAAAAAAATAGCCTCCAGCGCCCGTCCATCAAGCGCTGGAAGCTATATTTTTGATAGTAGACCAGCCCCGTGCGGGGCCCGTCTCTTCTGCGCCTCCGATCAGCCTTCGACCATCGCCTTGACCTGCTGCAGTGCGGCTGGGTCTTCCATGGTGGTCAGGTCACCCGGGTCGCGCCGCTCGGCCACGGCCTGCAGGGCGCGGCGCAGCAGCTTGCCGCTGCGGGTCTTGGGCAGCACGGTCACAAAGTACACGCGCGATGGACGCGCCACGGCGCCGAGCTGGTTGTCCACCTGCTTCATCACCTCGCCTTCGAGCTTGAGGCGCGCGGCGTCGTCCGTCAGGCCCGAGGCATCGCGCGGCACGGCAAATGCCATGGCCACCTGGCCCTTGAGGCTGTCGGCCACGCCCAC
>JAGOEY010000111.1 GCA_017997515.1 Burkholderiaceae bacterium
GCATCGCATTGCCCTTCAGGATGCCCGGCATCACCTCCGGTTTGAACCCGGCCTCCTCAAAGTCCTTCATCCAACGCTCGGGCGTGATCAGCGGGTAGTCCGAACCGAACAACACACGGTCTTTCAGCAGCGTGTTGGCGTACTGCACAAGTTGCTTCGGAAAATACTTGGGGCTCCAGCCGCTGAGGTCGATCCACACGTTGGGCTTGTGGGTGGCAACGCTCAGCGCCTCGTCCTGCCAGGGGAAGCTGGGGTGGGCCATGACGATCTGCATGTCGGGGAAGTCGATGGCCACGTCGTCCAGGTGCATGGGATTGCTGTACTCCAGCCGCAGGCCACCGCCACAGCGCATGCCGCTGCCGATGCCGCTGTGGCCGGTGTGGAAGATGGCGGGCAGGCCGTGGGCGTTGATCACCTCGTAGATCGGCCAGGCCATCTTGTCGTAGGGATGGAAGCTCTGCACCGTGGGGTGGAACTTGAAACCCTTCACGCCGTGTTCCTTGATCAGCCGCTCGGCCTCGCGTGCTCCCATCTTGCCCTTGTGCGGGTCGATGCTGGCGAAGGCCATCATCATGTCGCTGTTTTTTTGCGCGGCTTCGGCAATCTCTTCGTTCGGGATACGGCGGCGGCCCATCTTGGATTCGGCGTCCACAGTGAACATCACCAGACCGATCTTGCGCTCGCGGTAATAGGCCACCGTTTCTTCGATGGTGGGGCGGCGGCCGCTCTTGAAATACTTGTCGGCGGCGCGGTCGTACTCCTCGCCGTAGCTGTCAAAAGGGTTCCAGCAACTCACCTCGGCGTGGGTGTGGATGTCGATTGCGATGAGGTTGTCAAAGTCCATGGGATGTCTCCATTGAGGTGAGGTTTTGTGCCAATTCTGCACGCATCGGGGCTAGGGAAAACACCGAGCAAAAGCCTGTTTGGCGCGCTTGAATTGGTTATATTTCATAACCATAATTCATTCCACAAGGAAAATCAACCATGCAGCACCAAGACATCCAATTCGAAATTTGCGGCGACGACAAAGAGGTTGCAGTGATCCGCCTCACACGTGGTGCCAAGCGCAACGCGTTGTCCGACGGCCTCATCCTGGCCCTGCGCAATATCTTCGAGGAACTGCCCTCTTCCGTGCGTGCTGCGGTGATCGACGGCGAAGGCCCGCACTTCTGCGCCGGGCTGGATTTGAGCGAGCTGAAAGAGCGCGACGCCGGCCAGGGCCTGCACCATTCACGGATGTGGCACGCTGCGCTGGAACGGGTGCAGTACGGCCCCGTGCCCGTGGTGGCCGCGTTGCACGGTGCGGTGGTGGGCGGCGGGCTGGAGCTGGCCAGCGCCTGCCACATCCGTGTCGCAGACAGCACCACCTTCTACGCGCTGCCCGAAGGCTCACGCGGCATTTTTGTCGGCGGCGGCGGCTCGGTGCGTATCCCCAAGCTGATCGGTGCGGCGCGTATGACCGACATGATGATGACAGGCCGTGTCTACAACGCCGAAGACGGCGAACGCGCCGGGTTCGCACAGTACCTGGTGCCCGAAGGCACGGCCTTCGACAAGGCGCTGGAACTCGCCAAACGTATTGCCAGCAACGCCCCACTCACCAACTACGCCCTGATGCACGCCCTGCCGCGTATCGCCGAGCAGCCCGCAGACCACGGCTTCTTCACCGAAGCGCTGATTGCCGGCATTGCCCAAAGTGCGCCCGAGGCCAAAGAGCGCGTACGCGACTTCCTCGAAGGCCGCGCGGCCAAAGTGCAGAAGAGCTGATCTCCATCCCCTGTTGCGAGTGAATAAAAATGACCGAGACAACCCCCACAGCGACCAAGGCACCGCGCTACCGACCCGTGAACTTTGGTGTCACCCGCGTCAACCTGCGTGAGGGTGCCAACGGTACACGTTACCTGCAGGCCGACCTGCCGCTGGGTGCCTATGCCCGGCGTGTCACCGACTTCCTGGTGCACTGGGCCGAAACCACCCCCGACCACAGCTTTGTGGCGCGCCGTGCACCGCTGGCGGGTGGTGGCACGGGTGACTGGCAGCATGTGAGCTACGGCCAGGCACTGGAGGCCGCACGCAGCATCGGCCAGGCCCTGCTGAACCGGGGCCTGAGCGCCGAGCGCCCAGTGGTCCTCCTCAGCGAGAACAGCCTGGAACACGCCCTCATGGCGCTGGGCTGCCTCTACGCCGGTGTGCCCTACTGCCCCGTTACGCCCGCCTATGCCACCGCCAGCCAGGACTACGACAAACTGCGCCACGTGGTCAGCACGCTGACGCCTGGCCTGGTCTATGCCACCGACGGCGCACGCTTCGGCAAGGCGCTGCAAGCCACCCTGGACGACAGCGTGGAAGTGGTGCTGAACCAGGGCAACATCGACGGCCGCACCACCACCCCCTTTGCCGACCTGCGCGCCACGGCGGCCACCGACAAGATTGATGCCGCCATGCACGCCACGGGCCCCGGCACCATCGTCAAGTTCCTGTTCACCAGCGGCTCCACCAAGCTGCCCAAACCTGTCATCAACACCCAGCGTATGTGGTGCGCCAACCTGCAGCAGATCACGCTGTCGTTGCCGGTGCTGACCGAAGCGCCGCCCGTGCTGATCGACTGGCTGCCCTGGAACCACACATTCGGCAGCAACCACAACGTCGGTATCACGCTGCAGCACGGCGGCACGCTCTACATCGACGACGGCAAACCCACCGCCGGGGCCATTGGCGAGACCCTGCGCAACCTGCGCGAGATTGCCCCCACCGTCTACTTCAACGTGCCCACCGGCTTCGAGATGATTGCCGAAGCGATGAAGACCGACGCCCCGCTGCGCAAGAATTTGCTCTCCAGACTGCGCATGTTTTTCTACTCCGGCGCGGGCCTGTCACAGCCGGTGTGGGACAGCCTGCACGCCACACAAGAGGCCGAGCTGGGTGAACGTATCGTCATGGCCACCGGCCTGGGCATGACCGAATCGGCCCCGTCCGCCATGTTCGTCAACAGCATCGACGTGAAAGCCGGCGACATCGGTGCCCCCGTGCCCGGCATGACGCTGAAGCTGGTGCCCGTGGACGGCAAGACGGAGGTGCGTTACCGCGGCCCCAACGTCACCCCTGGCTACTGGCGCACCGACGCCGCCACACGCGACGCCTTTGACGAGGAAGGTTATCTCTGCACCGGCGACGCCGTGTTGTGGATCGACCCCGACAACATCCACCGCGGCCTGAAATTTGACGGGCGTATTGCCGAAGACTTCAAGCTCTCCACCGGCACCTTCGTGAGTGTGGGCCCGATGCGCGCCAAGGCCATCATGGCCGGATCACCCTATGTGCAGGACGTGGTACTGACCGGCCTGAACATGAAGGAAGTCGGCGCGCTGATCTTCCCCGCACCCGCCTGCCGCGAAGTCAGCGGCCTGGGGGCCGATGCGTCGATGAACGAGGTGCTGGCCAGCACGCCGGTGCGCCAGCGTATCCAGGCCATCATCGACCAGCTGGCCCGCGAATCCACCGGCAGCGCGAGCCGCATCGCCCGCGCCCTGGTGCTGGCCGAGCCACCCTCACCCGTGCTGGGTGAGATCACCGATAAGGGCTCGGTCAACCAGCGCGCCGTGCTCAAACACCGCGCCGCCCTGGTGGACGCGCTGCACGACGGCAGCGCCACCGGCATCTACACACCACAAGCCTGAAAGCCCGCACCATGCAAATCCAAGGACAAGCTGCACTAGTCACCGGTGGCGCATCGGGCCTCGGCGAGGCCACCGCACGTGAACTCGCCCGCCTGGGTGCCAAGGTGGCGGTGCTCGACCGCAATCAGGCGCTGGCCGAAAAGGTGGCCGCCGACATCGGTGGCGTTGCCTGCGCCTGCGATATCACCGACACCGACAGCGTGAACGCCGCGCTCGACAAAGCCGCAGCCGCCCACGGCCCGGCGCGCATCCTGATGAACGTGGCCGGCATCGGCAGCGCCAAACGCATCGTCGGCAAGGACGGCAACCCGGCCCCGCTGGAAGACTTCGTGCGGGTGGTGCAGATCAACCTGATTGGCAGCTACAACGTCAGCCGCCTGTTTGCCGCCCGCTGCGCCAAGCTGGACGCAACAGACGGCGGTGACAAAGGTGTAATGGTCTTCACCGCATCGGCCGCAGCGTTTGACGGCCAGGTCGGCCAGCAGGCCTACAGCGCATCCAAAGGTGGCCTCGTGGGCATGACCCTGCCCATGGCGCGTGACCTGGCGCAGCACGGCATCCGTGTCTGCACGCTGGCACCCGGCCTGTTCGCCACGCCGCTGCTGCTGGAGCTGCCCGAGCCCGTGCAACAGTCGCTTGCCGCCTCCATCCCTTTCCCGAACCGACTCGGCAAACCGTCCGAGTTTGCCGAACTGGCCTGCCACATCGTGACCAACGGCCACCTCAATGGTGAGGTGATCCGCATCGACGGAGCGCTGCGAATGGCACCACGCTAAACCCACCCCCAAACCCCCACACACGGCACAGACCACCTGACCAAACAGGTGGCCAGGCCCCAGCTACGCCCGATTTCCCCCAGAGATGCCCAGCATCCCCTTTAACCACCACCCGGAGACAACGTATGAAAACCACCTCTTTGCGCCCTTGGGCACTCGCCCTGGCCTGCACCAGCGCTGTTGGCGCGTATGCCCAATCGGCCCCGCCGCCTTCCAGCGTCACGCTGTATGGGCTGATCGACGCGGGGGTGGAGATTGTCAGCAACGTGGCAGACAAAGGCACGATCCAGCGTATGCCCAGCAACACGGGTTCGGTGCCATCGCGGGTGGGCTTTCGGGGCAATGAAGACCTGGGCAACGGCCTGCGCGCCGTGTTCACCGCCGAAATGGGTTTTGCGCCCGACATGGGTACGTCGGCACAGGGCGGCCGCCTGTTTGGCCGCCAGGCCTTTGTAGGGCTGGCCGGGCCCTGGGGCGCGGTCACCGTGGGCCGCCAGTACTCCATGCTGTTCTGGTCGATGATGGATTCCGACGTGGTCGGCCCAGCGGTTTACGCCATTGGCTCCCTTGACCCCTACATCCCCAACTCCCGTGCCGACAACGCACTGGCCTACCGGGGCACATTTGGGGGCCTGCAACTGGGCGCGCAGTACAGCTTCGGGCGCGACACGGTGAATGCCGGCCCCAGCCCGGTCGGTACCAACTGCCCCGGTGAAGGCGCAGACAGCAAGGCCTGCCGCCAGTGGTCGCTGCTGGGCAAATACGACACCCCCGGCTGGGGTGTCTCGCTGGCCTATGACCAGCAGCACGGCCGTGCCCTCACCGGCCCGACCGATGTGATTTTTGGCAACCTCAACAGCAGCAGCAAGACCGACGAACGGCTCGGGCTGGGCGGTTATGTGAAGCTGGGCGACGCCAAGATTGGTGGCGGCTTGCTGCGCCGCGACAACGACGGCGACGCCGTCAAACCGCGCAGCGACCTCTGGTACATCGGTGCCTCTTACCCGCTGACCAAAACCCTCACGCTCGATGGCCAGTGGATGACCATGCGCTACAAGAATGTGTCCGACTACGACTCCTCCTTGCTGTCCGCACGCCTGGTGTACAGCTTCTCCCGCCGCACCGCCGTCTACGGCCAGATCGGCCACATCCGCAACGACAGCCGCGCCGCCGTGTCCGTCAGTGGCGGTGCCACCGGCAGCAACCCGGCTGCAGGCGGCTCGCAAAACGCTGTGATCGTTGGCATGCGCCACGCTTTCTGATTCACCGTTCCCCCATCCCATTCCACAGGAGACACACCATGCACACGCAACGTCGCCATTTCATCCAGGTGCTGGGCAGCGCCGCCGCCCTGGGCTCATTCGCCCCGCTGTCGGTTTTTGCCCAAACACAAACGCAGCCGCTGGACCAGGTCAAGATCATGTACGGCTTCCCGCCCGGCTCTGCGGGTGACAGCGTGGCCCGCCGCGTGGCCGAGAAGCTGGGCGGCACGGCCTACAGCAAGAACCCGGGTTTTGTCGAAAACAAACCCGGTGCCGGTGGCCGCATCGCCGTCGAGTCGCTGAAGAATGCGCCGGCCGATGGCTCGGTGCTGACACTGGCCCCCGTGTCGGCCCTGGCGGTGTACCCGCACATCTACCCCAAGCTCAGCTACAAACCTGAAGATGTGGTGCCCGTATCCATCGGTGCCGTCATGCACCACGGCCTGGCTGTGGGCCCGGCCGTGCCACCCGAAGTGAAGACACTCAAGGACTTCCTGGCATGGGCCAAGGCCAACCCCGAGAAAGCCAGCTTCGGCTCACCCGGTGCAGGCTCCATGCCGCACCTGCTAGGTTCGCTGCTCGGTCTGCGCGCCGGTGTGGACATCAAACACGTGCCCTACCG
>JAGOEY010000112.1 GCA_017997515.1 Burkholderiaceae bacterium
CCACCTCACGCCGCAATCGAATACCCCCCATCCACCGGAATCGCCGTGCCCGTCACAAAGTCCGACGCCGCACTCGCCAAAAACACCGCCGTGCCTGCCAAGTCTGCGGGCTGGCCCCAGCGGCCTGCTGCGGTGCGGGCGATCACGCGTTCGTTCAGGCCTGGCACCTGCGCCCGAGCGCCGTCGGTGAGGGCTGTCTGGATCCAGCCGGGGAGGATGGCGTTGACCTGGATCTGGTCGGCCGCCCAGGACGATGCCATGGCTTTGGTGAGTTGCACAATGCCGCCTTTGCTCGCGCCGTAGGCGGGGGCGTAGGGCGCGGCAAAAATCGACATCATCGAGCCGATGTTGATGATCTTGCCGCCACCGGCCTGTTTCATCAGCGGGTGGGCGGCGCGGCAGCACAGGAAGGCGCTGGTGAGGTTGGTGTCCATCACCTGGTTCCACTCGTCCAGCGCCAACTGGTCCACCGGTTTGCGCACGGTGGTGCCTGCGTTGTTGACCAGGATGTCGAGTCGGCCGCAACGCTCTGCCACCTGCGCAAACAGGGCGGCTACCGAGGCTTCGTTGGTCACATCGGCTTCCAGCGCAAAACTGTCGCTGCCCAGGGCCTGCAACGCGGCCACGGCTTCGGCCGACTTCTGTGTGTTGCGTGCGGCAATCACCACCCGTGCTCCGGCCTGCGCCAGGCCCTGCGCCATGCCCAGGCCGATACCCCCATTGCCACCGGTGACGAGTGCGACTTTTCCGTGCAGGTTGAACATGTTTGCTCCTTGTATGTTTGCTATGAAATTGATAACAGCCTGCGTCCGGCAGACGGGCGCGAGAGGCCTATTTTGCATGTAATTCATGGCCCAAACGCAAGAAGGGAGCATGCTTTCACATGCTCCCTTCGCGTGGACCCACCTGCCGCGATGCGGCGGTGGTAAGTCGATCAACTAATCAGTAGCTCAGGTTCAGCTGTAGCACGGCCGTGGTGCCGCTGACTTCGTTGCCCACCAGCAGCAATGGTTTGCCGTTGGGGGACTTGGCGGCGGGCACAAACGCCAAACCTTCAGGTCCCCGGTCGCCGATGGCTGTGGGGGTGGTGGTCGGGTTGTTGGTCCAGTCGTCGCGGGTGTTCAGGTAGTCCACACGCACGGGTTGGGTGGGGGTGGTGATGTCGTACACCAGCACGCCGCCCATACGTTCCAGGCCGATAAAGGCGAAGGTCTTGTTGCCGATGGTGCCCACGGCCACACCTTCGGGCTCGGGGCCTTTGTTGTCGCTGCGGTTGTCGATGCCGCTGGCGTCTTCGTGGTTGGTGTTGAAGTAGGTTTTGCACGGCAGCTGGCGCTGGGTGCCCAGCTTGCAGGCGTCGCTGGCGAGGAACTTCTCGATCTCGGCGCCCGAGTCCCACACCAGCTTGCCGGCGTCGTCCCAGATGGCGAACGAGCGGCCGCCGTACGCGTACAACGCGTCGTACATCAGGCGGTTGCCTTTGGGGTCTTCCGCGCCAGCGGCGTTGAACAACACCGGGTTGCCGCTCGCGTCTTGGCGGTAGCCCTGGGTCCAGGTGATGTTCAGGCGGCCGAGTTGGTTGTCTGCGCGGCAGGCACCTGGGTCGCCCGCGATGGCACCGCAGTAGCCAAACACAGCCGGGTTCAGCAGGCCACCGGCGGCCAGTGCGCTGAGCTGGGGTGGCAGGTCGTCGCCCTTGCGGCCCGCCCAGCCGTTTTTGTTGATGAGGTGTTTGACGCGGAATTCTTCGACAAAACCCTTGCTGGCGTCGCCCGCCCAGTAGGCTGGGTTGCTTTCGCCCCAGGCACGTGCGTCGCCTTCGTTGGCGGTGACGAGGTAGGTTTTGCCGCCCACGGTGTACGACGTGATGCTGTCGGGCAGGTACAGGCCGCGCAGGCCGGGCCAGGTCTTGATGTCGGCCTTCAGGTCGGTGTCGGATACATCGAGTTCGTTGCCGGCCACGCCGTGGTCCTTGTAGCCCAGCGCGATCACATCCGTCACTTTGGCTGTGGTGATGTCGATTTTGGCCAAGGCATTGTTTTCCTGCAGCGTGACCCAGGCAGTCTTGCCGTCGGCGGACACGGCGATGTACTCGGGCTCGAAGTCCTTGGCAGCATTGGCGCCCGGGCCAAAGATGCGCACACCTTTGGCGCGCAGCGCGGCTTCCTGGCCGTTGAAGGCGGTGAAGTCGGCCGTGCGGGCAACGGGCTTGGTGGGGTCGGACACGTCGATCACACTCACCGAGCCTTCGGGGTCGATCTGGTAGTCGTCGCTGGGCTCACCTTCGTTGGCGACCAGCACGGTGCGGCCGTCGGGTGTGAAGGTGACCATGTCGGGCAGGGCACCTACGGCCACGCTGCCCAGCAACGTCAGGTCGCTGGCCTTGTACAGCGCCATACGGCCGTTGTCGGTCTTCACCGGGGCCTGGATCGCCACGGCGACGATGCCGTTGTGTACGGCCACGCTGTTGATCTCGGCCCCTGCCAGCACGGTGGTGGCGTCGATGCGGCCCGCGTGGACCGGTTGGGTCGGGTCTGCCAGGTTCAGCACGTCCACGGCACCCAGCTGGGCGTTGACCACAAAACCACGTTTGGATGCGGCATCAAACGCGGTGATTTCTGCGGCACTTTTGCCAAACACGCCGGTGCTGTAGCCGCCGATTTTTTCAAGGGTCAAGCCCGCCGGTGTGGCTTCCACCGGCGTAACTTCAACCGGCGTGGGTTCCACAGGTTTCACTTCAACGGGTTGGGGTGCAACCGGCGCCACTTCAATGGGCTTGACCTCCACGGAGGGGGCTTGAACCGGTGTGGCTTCATCGTCTCCGCCGCCGCAGGCAGCCAGGGTGGCTGCGGCCAGCAGGGTCATGGCGAAGTGGCGGACAGGCGAACGCAGGGGGCGCAGAAATGTCATGGGGAATGGTTCAGTGCAAGTGGCGAATCCGCTGTTGTATCGGCGCTGTGTGACAGAACCGTGAATGGCGTATTCACCCTGCAGACCTTCAGGGAACCCGTTTGTGCCGCGCTGCAGTCCTGCGCGTGGGAGGGTTTAGGCTACAGAATTCTGTGAAACCACAGCAGTGACAAGCCGGCGGACAGCAGCGCCAGCACCGCGCCCAGCAGTGCAAACAGGCCCGATATTTCTGTCTCTTTTTTCTCGACCGTGAGCCGGGTGCTGAGGGTTTCATACACCTTCTTCAGGTCGGCAGCGGTGCCTGCGTAAAAGTATTCACCCTGGGTGCGGGTGGCGATGGACTTGAGGGTTTCTTCGTCCAGTTTCACCCGCATGGACCAGCCTTCAAATCCGATGGTTTCACCGTCCACCGTGCCTATACCCACGGTGTACACCCGCACGCCCCGGTCGGCTGCCAACTTGGCGGCTTCGAGCGGGTCCACACCCGTGGTGCGCTGACCGTCGGTCAGCATGATGATGGCCGCCGAGGTGTACGACCCGGGCGGCACGGGGGTGAATTCTTTGGGTGCGTCGGCCGCGTCGGGGGCTGGTTTGGAGAGGCTGCGCGCGCCGTTGCGGGCATTGCCGTTGTTGTTGCCCAGCGCGGCCATGTCAATGCCGGCGTCGGGGAACAGCGTGGCCAGTGACATCACGATGCCGTTGCCGGTGGCGGTGCCGCGTTGCAACTGGAAGCTGTCGATGGCGGTGGTCAGGTCTTCGCGGTTGACGGTAGGCAACTGCGTCACCTGCGCGCTGCCCGCAAATGCGACGATGCCCACCCGCACGTGGCGGGGCAGTTCGGTGATGAAAGACTTGGCCGCCTCTTGGGCGGCGACCAACCGGTTGGGTTTGACGTCGGTGGCGCGCATGCTGCCCGACACGTCCATCGCCAGCACCAGTGTCTGCTGCTGCGACGGCAGGGTGATGACGGCCAGCGGCCGTGCCGACGCCAGCAGCATGGCCACCAGCGCCAGCAGAAACAGCAGCGGTGGAATGTGGCGGCGCAGGCCCCCACCCGTGCCCATGGCCTCGCGCACGATGGACAGGCTCGCGTAGCGCAGTGCCAGCTTTTTCTTGCGGCGCAGCAGCCACACATACAACGCCAGCAGCAGCGGCACGGCCAGCAACAGCCACAGGAACTGGGGCCAAAGAAATGTCATGCGGCCACCTTGTCCTGCAGGGGGGAGGATGTTCCGTGGCCCGCCGCACGCACCCGCCTGCGGCGCATGTCCATGAAGCGGGTCAGCGCGTCGAGCAAATCATCGGTGGTGGACAGCTCCAGCGTGTCCACCCCGGCGCGTGCGAGTGTGGCGCGTAAGGTGTCTTCGCGCTGTGCGGCAAGCTGCGCAAAACGGCGGCGAAAACCTGCGTCGTGGGTGTCCACCATCAGCACCTCGCCGGTCTCGGCGTCCTGCACGGGGATCATGCCCAGGTCGGGCAGGGACTGTTCCAGCGGGTCCACCAGTCGCACAGCCACCACGTCGTGCCGCATCGCGAGTTGGCCCAGGGGTTTTTCCCAGCCGGTGTCGGTGAAGAAGTCGGACACCACCAGCACCATGGACCGGCGGCGCACCTGGCCCGCCACCGAATGCAGCAGCTCGTGCAGCCGTGTGTGGCCGCGCCCGCCGTGCGCCGGGCGGTGCAGCACGGAATGCAGCAGGTGCAGCACATGCGCGCGGCCACCGCGCGCCGGTATCCACTGGCCGATGGGGTTGCCTTTGTGGGTGCCCTGGCCGTCGTCCAGAAAGGCCCCCACGCGGTTGCCATGCCGGGTCAGCAGGCGGGCCACCACAGCGACGAAGTCGGTGGCCAGCGCGCGTTTGGTGCGCTCGCCTGAGCCAAAGTCCATTGACGGGCTCAGGTCCAGCGCAAACCAGGTGTCCATCTCGCGGTCTTCGGTGAACACCCGCACATGCGGCACCTGCAGCCGCGCGGTGACGTTCCAGTCAATGTGGCGCACATCGTCGGGTGGGCTGTATTCACGCAGGTCGGCCAGGTCCAGCCCGGCGCCGCGCAGCAGCGTGCGGTAGTCGCCCTGGCGCAGGCCGTCGAGCTTGCGGATGACGGTCCACTCCAGGCGGCGCAGCAACTGCTCGGCCGCACCGGGAAGTGATGCGGGCAGTGTTGCAGCTGCGGTGGGTTCAGGCAGTGGCTGTTTCATGGGCGGGGCTGCGGTACGGGTCGTGGTGCAGCGGCTTGGGCGGCAGCGCAATCTTGGCCATCAGCATGCCGACCAGCGTGTCGGCGGTCAGCCCTTCGGACAAGGCTTCGTACGACAAGGCCATGCGGTGGCGCAACACGTCGGGCACCAGGTCGGCCATGTCCTGCGGCAGCACGTAGTTGCGCCCGCGCATCATGGCCAGCGCGCGTGCGCCTTCTGCGAGGTTGATGGTGGCGCGCGGGCTCACACCATAGGCCAGCAGGCGGGCCAGGTCTTTGAGTCCGTGTTTTTCAGGGCTGCGGGTGGCCGACACCAGGCGCACGGCGTACTGCAGGATCGACGGGTCGATGTAGACCTTGCGGCACTCCTTCTGCAAGGTGTGCAACTGCTCCATGCTGGCAATGGCCGTGACGGTGGGCGGCGGGCCGATGACCCGTTGCACGATGACCAGCTCTTCCTCGTCGGTCGGGTAGTCCACCAACACCTTCATCATGAAGCGGTCTACCTGCGCCTCGGGCAGCGGGTAGGTGCCTTCGGTTTCGATCGGGTTCTGGGTCGCCATCACCAGAAAAGGGGCGGGCAGGGTGTGGGTTTCCCCGGCGATGGTGATCTGCCGCTCCTGCATGGCCTCCAGCAGCGCACTTTGCACCTTGGCGGGCGCGCGGTTGATCTCATCCGCCAGCAGCAGGTGGGTGAAAACGGGGCCTAGCGCGGTGCTGAAGTCGCCGGTTTTCTGGTTGTAGATGCGCGTGCCCACCAGGTCGGCGGGCACCAGGTCGGGCGTGAACTGGATACGTTTGAACTGGCCCTGCATCGCCTGCGCCAGGGTTTTGACGGTCAGGGTTTTGGCCAGGCCGGGTACGCCTTCCACCAGCAAATGGCCTTGCGCAAGCATGGCCACCATCACGCGTTCCAGAAAGCGGTCTTGCCCGACGACCACCCGTTTGACCTCGAAGAGGATCTGCTCCATCAGTGTGGCGGCCTGGGGGGTGTCGGATGGGGTGGACATGTCCATGGGGCTCCTGTGCAGGTCGGTGGTCGTTAAAAACTAAAAAGGCGGCATGCCTGCGGCGCTGGCCGCGTTCTCGATGGGAACCGCAAAGCCGATGCCAATGAAGGTGCGTGCGCGTGTGGGGTTGAGGATGGCGGTGACGATGCCGACCACTTCGCCGTCCATGGTGACCAGCGGGCCACCCGAGT
>JAGOEY010000113.1 GCA_017997515.1 Burkholderiaceae bacterium
TGCAGACGCGCGAGGTCACCTTCAACGAGCAAGGTCTGCGTGTCGGCGAGCCCGGCCCGTGGCAGGTATTCCAGGGTGATATCCAGGGGTTCAACTTCGAGCCGGGTTACCGCTCGGTGTTGCGTGTAGACCGCTTCACCCGCGCCAACCCGCCAGCAGATGCATCACGCTATATCTTTGTGCTGGATATGCAGGTGGAAACTGCGCGGGTCGCAAAGTAAGCCTTCCCCTATTGGCGCACTGCTCCGGGATCGGCCCAACGGCGCCACGACGGAACGGCGTAATAGCGCAATGGCGTCAATAACTGCCTCTCTTGCAGAGAGGCAGAGGGCTGGGGCCACCAACCTGTCTGCAAAGGTTTGAATCGTTCGAAGAAGCTTCGCCTGCGGCGATGCCGCGACCTGCGAGACACCCCAATGTCCCGGCAGACCCAGCTCAACGGCTGCGGTATTCGCTGGGGCTCGAGCGGGTCCAGCGTGTAAATGCGTGGCGAAAATTGGCCGCATCGCTGTAACCCAGTCGGTCCGCGATCTCTTCGTTGGTCAGGGCAGTGGTGCGGAGGTAGCGGATGGCGAGCTGGGTGCGCACCTCGGTCAGTATCTGCCGGTACGACGTGCCTTCGGTGTCCAGCCTGCGGCGCAGTGTGCGGACATTCATGCCCATCGCCTCGGCCATGGTGTCCACGTCCGGAAACTGGCCCGGCTGCGCCATCAACATCGCATGCACCGTACCTGCCAGTCCGGGTGGCGAAGTCATTTTCTCCAAGGCCTGGTCACACAGCTCATGGACCGTTGCGTTGGTGATGGTGTCCGCATAGGTCATGCGTTGCTCCATCAGGTGGGCATCGAACCAGAAACTGTTCTCATTCTGGCCAAACTCCGTTTCGCAGCCGAAAATACTGCGGTAGTGGTCGGCATGGCCGGGAGCCGGGTGCATGACACGCACGCCCCCAAAGCGAAAGTCCGTACCGTACAAATCTTTCATCACTGTCAGCATACCTGCCAGCTTGTACTCAAGCAGAAAGCGGTAAAGCGGGTCGGTCGCATCGGTCGCCAGGTTCATGCTCACGGTCCATGTGGCACGTCCGTCGGCACGGTCAAAGGACATCTCGGCAAACTGCCCCAGCATGCGGTCGTACTTCAAGGCGAAATCCACCGCGTGGGCGTGGCTAGGGCTGCTCAGCAGGGCATAACCATAGATGCCGCAGGCGGCAATATGCATCCGAGCACCGGCGCGCAGCGCCACCAACGGGTCCTTCGATAAAGCAAGCGCGTTGCGGCACACCAGCAGCATCTGGTGCATGGAAAGGCGGGTCGCAGGGCTCTGCAAGGCTGGCGGGTCTATGTCGCTGTGGCGCAAAACATCTGCAGGCGCAATGCCCTCGTCTGCCATCGTAGCCACAATGATGGCCATCACATGGGCCGGATAGATAGGCTTGCTCAGGTTGAGCAGAGGAAGATTGCTCGGGCGGCGCATGGTATCAACCCCATCTCATTTTTGGTGTGTTGTCGTGCCGGTATGCGGCGGTCTTTTTTTGCGTCATGGATACCCTGAGAAGCGCTCACATGGTGTCATCCCTGGCGCGGGATACAACAGGGAAAGTGCCAAGAGGGAAAGTGCCAAGCCCAAGACCCCTAAGAGACACCAGTGTCCGCAACCCACCCGGGCACTGACCGTTTCGCACCTTGCGGCCACAAATCACTCGCTTTTATGCTGTCCCACCCATAAAACGTGAGAGACAAGCATGCAGAATTTCCCGTGGATCAAGTCCTACCCCCAAGGTGTGCGCTGGGACGACGCCTTGAACCTCACCAGCGTGCAAACGCTGCTGGACAACGCGGTGCAGCAGTGGCCCGATCAGCCCGCCATCGACTTCATGGGCAAGAAACTGAGCTACCGCGAGCTGTCGGCGCTGGTAGACCGCGCCGCCGCGGGCTTTCAGGCCCTGGGGGTCAAACCTGGCGTCCACGTAGGGCTGTACCTGCCCAATACACCGCATTACGTCATCAGCTTTTTTGGCATCCTCAAAGCCGGTGGCACGGTGGTGAACTACTCCCCGCTGGACGCAGAGAAAGTGCTGGAGCACAAGGTGGACGACAGCGAGACCGACATTCTGGTCACACTGAGCCTGGCATCGCTCTACCCCAATATGAAAGGCCTGCTGGGCAAGACACGCCTTCAACATCTGGTGGTGGGCACACTGGGCGAGTTCAGTGCCATGCCCGCGGCAGTAGACGCCAAAATGGCCGCCGATGGCCAGTCTGTGGCAGTGGCTTTTGATGCGCAGCAGCACAGTTTCGAGCAACTCCTGGCCAACGACGGCCAGCACCAGGTCTGGCCTGTGGCCGATGTCACAAAGACGCTGGCCGTGCTGCAGTACACCGGCGGCACCACCGGCCTGCCCAAGGGCGCCATGCTGTCGCACGGCAACGTGACGGCAGCGACCCAGCAGGCCATGCTCACGGCCACCCTGGGCGGCACGTCACTGCAAACCGGCTGTGAACGCATGCTCGTGGTGCTGCCGCTGTTTCATGTCTATGCCATGGTGGTGGACATGTTGCTGGGCATCCAGATTGGCGCTGAGCTCGTGTTGTGTGTTCGGTTCGATCCCGGTGCTGCACTGAAAGACATTGCCAGCCGACGCATCACCTGTTTTCCAGGCGTGCCCACCATGTTCACGGCCGTGGTCAGCCACCCGGACGTGGCCAGCCACGACCTGCGCTCACTCAAGGTCTGCAACTCGGGTGGCGCGCCCATGCCGGTCGAGCTGCTGCACCGTTTTGAAGCGCTGACCGGCTGCCATCTCACCGAGGGCTGGGGCATGACCGAGACAGCCTCGCTGGGCACGTTCACCCCCGCCGTGGGCGACGCTAAACCCGGCTCCTGCGGCATGCCAGCGCCCCATGTGCGTTTGCAATTTGCCGATGTAGCAGACCCGAGCCGTATCGCGCCCCAAGGCGAGCGCGGCGAAATCACCATCGCAGGCCCGAACGTGATGATGGGCTACTGGAAGAACCCCAAGGCCACGGCGGAGAGTTTTACGCCCGATGGGTTTTTCCGTACCGGCGACGTCGGCTATATGGACGAGGATGGCTATGTCTACATCGTGGACCGCACCAAGGACATGCTGCTGTGTGGTGGCTTCAACGTCTACCCCCGGCTGATCGAAGACGCCATCTACGCCCACCCGCTGGTGCAGGAGGTGATGGTGATTGGTATTGCCGACGCCTACCGTGGCGAGTCGCCCAAGGCCTATATCAAGCTCAAAGCCGGTGCCGAACCCATCACCCTGGAGTCCCTCAAAGACTTCCTCAAAACCCGGCTGGGCAAACACGAAATGATCTACGCCATGGAACTGCGCGACGACCTGCCCAAGACGGCTGTCGGCAAACTCTCCAAGAAGATGCTGCATGACCAGCTGGCCCAAGAAACAAAGACTGCCTGAGTTTCACCACTTCATGGAGACAACAACATGACCACACTGACGCTGAATTTCAGCGACACGGTGTATGGCATGGGTGCGGGCATACTTCTGCGACTGACAGTACAGGCCAAGCAGGCCCAAGCTCAACTTTAGGAATCACCATGGCTTTCTCTGCCTCTTTGCGCAACCTGACGCACCTGGGCGCCGTCTTCAGCCCCACCGTTGACGAGCGGCGGCCTTCCAAAATACTGATGCTGCTGGAGGGCCGTGCCGGCCTGGAATGGGCCAGCACGGCCATGGCCCTGCCCTGGCTACTGCGCTGCGTACCACGCGGGGACGGGCACCCGGTGCTGGTCTTGCCAGGCTTGATCGCGACCGACGCCTCCACCGCGCCCCTGCGCCGGTTTCTGCGGGGACGGGGTTATGCCGTACAGGGCTGGAAACAGGGCCGCAATCTGGGGCCCCGCGAGGGGGTTGTCGAAAAAATGCACGAAACCCTGGCCGACATGCACGCCACATCGGGCCGCAAGGTCAGTGTGATCGGCTGGAGTCTGGGCGGTGTTTATGCCCGTGAGCTGGCCCGAACCACCCCTGAGCATGTGCGCCAAGTGATCACCCTGGGCACTCCCTTGTATGGAGATGCCCACGACACCAATGCCTCGGGTGTGTACCGCCGTGTCAGCGGACGCACCGCAGCACAAGACCAAGGGTTTCGGGGCCAGACCGCGCCGCCCGTGCCCACCACGTCGATCTACACCCGCACCGACGGTGTGGTGGGCTGGGGCTGCTCGGTCGAGTGGCAAGGCCCGCAAACTGACAACATTGAGATCAACAGCGCCAGCCATACCGGCCTGGGGGTCAACCCCCTGGTCTGGTACGCGGTGGGTCAGCGCCTGGCCCAGGCAGAAGACGCGTGGGCACACTTCTCCCCCAAAGGCATGGCACGGCTGTTGTTTCCATTTACCGCGCCTGCGCGTTGAATTTTGTTTCTGATTTTTGTCCCCTACTGAACATTCATCTCCATTCACCATGAACCACCTTAGCGGCGCTGACTCCATGTTCCTGCACATGGAAACCCCCGAAATGCCCATGCATGTCGGCTCTTTGAATGTGCTGGACTTGCCCCCTGGTTACGAGGGCAACTTTTTTGAGGATGCCAAAACACACCTGCTCGGGCGTATGCACCTGGCCGATGTGTACACGCGCAAACTCGCCTTGATGCCGTTTGACCTGTCCAACCCCGTGTGGGTGGAAGACGACAACGTGGATCTGGACTACCACATTCGCCACGTCACCCTGCCCAAACCGGGCTCTAACACCCAGCTGCAAAAGCTGGTGGCGCGGCTGCACTCCAGCCTGCTTGACCGCAGCCGCCCACTGTGGGAGTTCTACATCATTGACGGCCTGCGCAGCGGGCAAGTGGCCTTCTACAGCAAGGTGCACCATGCAGGCATTGACGGCCAAGCGGGCGTGGCGCTGGCCACCTCGATGTTCGACACCGAAGCCACCGGGCGCAAGATCAAACCCGCGCGCAAACGCCCCCGCAACAGCCAGTACCAGCTGGGCATGGCAGAGCTGGCCGGTGCAGCATTACGCAACACGGCGGTTCAAGCGTTCAAGCTGGTCAAAATGACGCCCGAAATCTTTCGTGCCGCCAAAAGTGTGCTGATCCCAGAAAAAAATGCCGATGGCAAACGCGACTGGTCTTTGCCCAAAACCATCAACCCGTTTGCGCCCCGAACCCTGCTGAATGTGTCCATCACCAACCAGCGCAGCTTCGCCGCGCGCACGGTGCCGTTGGCCGAGGTCAAACACATCGCAAAACTGACCGGTGTGTCACTCAACGATGTGGTGGTGGGCACGGTGGCCGGTGGTTTGCGTAAATACCTGAAGGAATTGGACGATCTGCCGGTCAAATCGATGTCCGCCGCCGTGCCGGTCAGCCTGCGCGAGGCGGGCGACAGCACCGCCAATAACCAGGTCAGCATGATCTTGATGACCTTGGCCAGCGATGAGCCAGACCCGCTCAAGCGGCTGCAAAAAATCAACGCATCATCGGCCAGCAGCAAATCCAAGATGAGCCGCCTTAAAGCCGTTATGGCGCTGGACTTTCCGATGGTCGCAGCGCCCTGGCTGATGTCCGGGCTGAGCTCCATCGTAGGCCGCTCCAAACTGGTGGACATCGTGCCGCCCATTGCCAACGTGCTGATCTCCAACGTGGCGGGTATTCCGGTGCAGCTCTACTTTGCAGGCGCCGCCGTGGTCAGCTACTACCCGGTGTCGATCCCTGCACACGGCATGGCGCTGAATGTGACGGTGCAAAGCTACAACGGCCGGCTCGACTACGGCCTGATCAGCTGCCAGCGTGCGGTGCCCGACATCCATGAGCTGGCCGACTACCTGCTGGCCGAACACCGCCTGCTCCTAGAGCTGGCGCTGGCCCAAGCCCCCGCCCCCGCTGCAGCCGCCGTGACAACCACAGGCACCGCAGACAAGCCCCGCAAGTCCAAAGCCAGTGCGAAAAAATCGGCCTTGCGCCCAGACGTGCAGGCCATCAAACCGGCCGTTATCCCCGTCAAACGGGCGACCCCAGCCAAGGCTACCCGACCTGCACTCGTGTCGAGCCAGGCCTGACGATTGACTGGTGAGGCGCGTTAGACGGTATGGGCAACGGCGGCTGGAATCCCCAGCCGCCGGGGCGACACATACTGCTC
>JAGOEY010000114.1:0-4327 GCA_017997515.1 Burkholderiaceae bacterium
CTGCCGCAAGCGCTTCTGCGGCGCGTTAAGCCTGCGCACCGGAAGTCACTGCTATGTGGTTCACCAAAGTCAGTCTGCGCAACCCGGTTTTTGCCACGATGGTGATGCTCGCCTTTGTGGTGCTGGGCCTGTTCTCGTACCAGCGCCTGAAGGTCGACCAATTCCCCAACATCGACTTCCCCGTGGTGGTGGTGACAGCGGACTACCCCGGTGCTTCGCCCGAAATTGTCGAGAGTGAAGTCACCAAGAAGCTCGAAGAAGGCGTCAACTCCATTGCCGGGATCAACAGCCTGACCTCACGCAGCTACGAAGGTGCATCCGTAGTCATCATTGAATTCCATCTGCACATCGATGGCCGCAAAGCCGCTGAAGACGTGCGCGAAAAAGTGGCCTCCGTGCGCCCGCTGCTGCGCACTGAAGTGAAAGAGCCCCGTGTACTGCGGTTTGACCCGTCCAGCCGCGCTGTCTGGTCGGTGGCTGTCATGCCCGACGCCAGCAAAGGCAAAGCCCCCAGCGCCGTCGAGCTGACCAACTGGGCCGACCAGGTGCTGAAAAAGCGTCTGGAAAACGTGCGCGGCGTGGGCTCCATCAGCCTGGTGGGCGGTACACGCCGCGAAATCAACACCTACCTGAACCCGCAGGCGCTCGAAGCCTATGGCATCACCGCCGACCAGGTGGCCAATGCCGTGCGCAACGAAAACCAGGAGCTGCCGCTGGGCACCATCCGCTCGCCGCAACAAGAGCGTGTGGTGCAAATCGACGCACGTATGCAGCGGCCCGAAGACTTCAGCCGCATCATCGTCACCCGCAAAAACGGCACCGCCGTCACGCTGGGCCAACTGGCCAACGTGAACGACGGCGCACAAGAGATCGACAGCCTGGCGCTGCGCAACGGCGAACGCACGCTGCTGCTGTCGGTGCAGAAGTCTCAGGACGAAAACACCATCGAAGTGGTGGATGGCTTGGCGCGGGCCATTGCCGCCATCCAGCCCGAGCTGCCGCCCGGCGTGCGGCTGGAGCCGATTCTGGACGCGTCCCGCCCCATCCGGGTGGCGGTGGACAACGTGCGCCGCACACTGATCGAAGGTGCTGTGCTCACCGTGCTGATCGTGTTCCTGTTCCTGAACTCGTGGCGCTCCACGGTCATCACCGGGCTTACGCTACCGATTGCGCTGATCGGCACGTTCTTCTTCATGGACATTTTTGGCTTCACCATCAACATGATCACGCTGATGGCGCTGAGCCTGTGTGTGGGCTTGCTGATCGACGACGCGATTGTGGTGCGCGAAAACATCGTGCGCCACATCCAGATGGGCAAAGCCCCCTACCGTGCCGCGCTGGAAGGCACGCAGGAAATCGGCATGGCCGTGCTGGCCACCACCTTGTCCATCGTGGCGGTGTTTTTACCCATTGGTTTTATGGGCGGCATCATTGGTAAGTTCTTCCACGAGTTCGGGCTGACCATCGTGGCGGCGGTGCTGATCTCGATGTTTGTGAGCTTCACACTCGACCCGATGATGTCCAGCATCTGGCACGACCCGGCCATCGACAGCCATGGGAAAAACCGCGCCCCGGTCAGCTTCTACGACAAGACGATTGGCCGCGTGACCGGCTGGTTTGACCGCGCCACCGAGTCGCTGGCCGAGGGCTACCAGAAGATCCTGCGCTGGTCGCTCGTGCACAAGATTGCCACCGTGCTGCTGGCCATCACTATTTTTGTAGCCAGTATTTTTATGGTGCCTTTGCTGGGCACGGAGTTTGTGCCCAAGGCCGACTTTTCAGAAACCAGCATCAACTTCTACACACCCATGGGTTCGTCGCTGGAGCTGACCGAAACCAAGGCCCGCCAGGTGGACACCATCCTGCGCGAGCTGCCCGAGGTGCGTTACACCCTGACCACCATCAACACCGGCAACGCCGCCGGAAAGAACTACGCCAACGTCTATGTGCGGCTGGTGGACCGGCGCGACCGCCAGCGCAGTGTGGACGAGATGTCGGGTGTGTTGCGCCAGCGCCTGCAGCAGGTGCCCGGCATCACGGTGACCCATGTGGGCCTGCTGGACTCGGTGGGTGGCGGTAAACAGATCGAGTTTTCGCTGCAAGGCCCCGACCTGCAGGAGCTGGAGCGGCTGACCGCCCAGGTGACGGAAAAAATCCGCCCTATCCCGGGCCTGGTGGATCTGGACACCAGCATGAAAGCACGCAAACCCACCATTGCCGTGGACATCCACCGCGAAGTGGCGTCTGACCTGGGCCTGAGTGTGGCGCAGCTGGGCGCATCGCTGCGCACGCTGATTGCAGGCCAGACCGTGGGCACCTGGCGTGCACCCGACGACCAGACCTACGACGTGAACGTGCGCCTGGCCCCTGGCGCCCGCAACACACCGCAGGATCTGGAGCGTTTGCCGTTCTCGGTGGCGGGCAGCGACGGCAGCACCCGTGTTGTCAAACTCAACCAGGTGGCCACCGTGCGTGAATCCACCGGCCCCAACCAGATCAACCGGCGCGACATGACCCGCGAGGTGGCCATCAACGCCAATGTGTACAACCGCTCCGCAGGCGAAGTGTCGGGCGACATCCGCAAAGTGCTGGACGGCATCACCTTCCCGCCTGGCTACCGCTACCAGTTCAGCGGCTCGGCCAAAAACATGGCCGAATCGTTCAGCTACGCGCTGTCGGCGCTGGCGCTGGCCATCGTGTTTATCTACATGATCCTGGCGAGCCAGTTCAAGAGTTTCCTGCAACCCCTGGCGCTGATGACCGCCCTGCCCTTGACGCTGATTGGTGTGGTGCTGGCGCTGCTGATGTTTGGCTCCACGCTGTCGATGTTTTCCATCATTGGGGTGGTGATGCTGATGGGCCTGGTCACCAAAAACGCGATTTTGCTGGTGGACTTTGCCAACCGCGCCCGCGAAGGTGTGGTGGCCGACGACGGCACCGTGCTGGAGCCCGGCATCGGCCGCACCGACGCCCTGCTGCTGGCCGCCCGCGTGCGGCTGCGCCCCATTTTGATGACCACCCTGGCCATGATTTTTGGCATGGTGCCGCTGGCGTTTGCCCTGACCGAGGGCTCGGAACAACGCGCACCCATGGGCCAGGCGGTCATTGGCGGGGTCATCACCTCGTCACTTTTGACGCTGGTGGTGGTGCCGGTGGTGTACTGCTACATGGACGACCTGGCGCGCTGGTTCAAGCGCCGGTTCGGTTCACGCGGTGAAAACCCTGAGCCGCCCCTCTAAAATCCAGGCTTGTCTGCATCCCCACGCCCCTGAAATCCGGAGAAATCCCCCATGAGTTTGCCCCTGAACACCACCAACCCGTCTACCGATCCCGCCGACATCGCGCGCTACCACATGGTTGAGCAGCAAATTCGCCCCTGGAACGTGCAGGAGCCCGAAATCCTGGCCCTGCTGGGCAGCATGCGCCGCGAAGATTTTGTGCCCGCTGCCTACCGCAGCATGGCCTTCACCGACATGGAGATCCCGCTGTCTGACGGTGCCCAGGTCGACGGCCAGTGCATGCTGGCACCCCGCGTTGAAGCCCGCACCCTGCACGACCTGCACATCCAGCCCCATGAGACCGTGCTGGAAGTCGGCACCGGTTCGGGTTTTATGGCGGCCCTGTTGGCACGGCGTGCCAGCAGCGTTCTGACCCTGGAAATCGACCCCGCCCTGGCCGACATGGCCCGCAGCAACCTGGCTGCAGCGGGCATCCACAACGCCGAGGTGCGGGTAGCCGACGGCGCACGGGGTGCTGCAGTCCATGGCCCGTTTGACGTGATTGTGCTCAGTGGTTCGGTGGCCGTGGTGCCGCCCGTGTTGCTGGACCAGCTCAAGCCCGGCGGCCGTTTGTTCGCCGTGGTGGGCACCGGCCCCATGATGCGTGCCACCATCATCACCCGCAAGGATTCGGGTCTTGAAACCAGCCAGCCCTGGGACACCGTGGTGCCGCGCCTGCAGAACTTCGCCGAGCTGCCTCATTTTCAATTCTGAGCTGCCCATGGTTTTGCAAATTCGCCCCGCTGGTTTGGCCACCTGGCTGCAGTCCCTTCCCGCAGATGCCAAGCCTGTGGTGCTGGACGTGCGTGAGCCGTGGGAATTACAAACGGCCAGCGTACAAGCCCCCGGCTTCACGCTGCTGGCAATACCCATGAACTCCGTGCCCGACCACCTGGCCGAGCTGAACCCCGAGCAACCCATTGCCTGCCTGTGCCACCACGGCGCACGCAGCCAGCGTGTGGCGCTGTTTCTGGAGCACAACGGGTTTTCACAGCTGGTCAACATTGCTGGCGGCATTGACGCCTGGTCTGCCGAGCTAGACCCGGCTG
>JAGOEY010000114.1:4427-6077 GCA_017997515.1 Burkholderiaceae bacterium
CTGGTCTGCCGAGCTAGACCCGGCTGTGCCGCGGTACTGACACCTGTCTTTTCGCCCTCCTCTGCTGCTCCATTAGGAAGTTCTCCATGCATTCGTTCCGGCCCCTGCCCCTGTCATTCGCCTGCGCATTGGCCGTGGGTGCCACCGTGGCAGGCCCCGCACACGCGCAAAACCTGCAGCAGGTGTACGACCTGGCGCGTGCGTACGACAGCAGCTTCCAGTCGGTCCAGGCGCAGTACGACGCCGCCGTGAGCCGCGCGGAGCAGGCACGGGCTGGCCTGTTGCCCAGTGCCGGCCTGACCGCCGGTGTCTCACGGGCCAACAACGAAAACACCAACCCTGCCGTGACACGCAACGTCACCACCCAGAACATGGGCATCAGCGCGTCACAGCCGCTATACCGCCCGGCCAACCGCATCACGTTCGAGCAAGGCCAGCGTGGCATCGCCATTGCGCAGTCGCAGCTCGACGCTGCCGCGCAGGACCTGACGGTGCGGGTGAGCCAAGCCTACTTCGACACACTGGCGGCGCAGGACACACTCACCGTGGTGCGTGCGCAAAAATCTGCCGTGGCCGAACAACTGGCATCGGCCAAACGCAACTTCGAGGTCGGCACCTCCACCATCACCGATGCGCGCGAAGCCCAGGCCCGCTACGACCTGGTCACTGCCCAGGAGATTGCGGCCGAAAACGACCTGCAGGTCAAAAAGCTGACGCTGGACCAGCTGGTGGGGCAAAGCGGCATCCAGCCGCGCCCGCTTGCACTGCCCGTCACCCTGCCCTCCGTGCTGCCCACCAATGTTGGTGCCTGGGTGGACCAGTCCGAAGCCCACCAGCCGCAGATCCAGCAAGCCATGCTGGCGCTGGACGTGGCCCGGCTGGAGACCCGCAAGGCCGAAACCGGCCACCTGCCCACCGTGGATCTGACCGCCAGCTACGGCAAGGCCCGTTACCCGGACGGCACGGCCACTTCCCTTCCGCCCACACGCACCAACAACGCCAGTGTGGGTGTGGCGCTGAACCTGCCGCTGTTTGCCGGTTTTGCCACCCAGAACCGCATCCGCGAAACCCTGTCACTCGAACAAAAAGCCGAAGCCGACCTGCAAACCGTGCGCCGCAACGTCGCGCAGGCGGTGCGGGCTTCGTATTTCGGCATCGTCTCGGCCACCGGCCAGACCAAGGCCCTCGAAGCCGCCGAAGCCTCCAGCCAAAGTGCACTCGACGCCAACCGCCTGGGTTACCAGGTGGGTGTGCGTATCAACATCGACGTGCTCAACGCCCAAAGCCAGCTGTTCCAGACCAAACGCGACCTGGCACTGGCGCGTTACAACGTTCTGGTGGGCAACCTGAAGCTGCGCCAGGCGGCCGGTGTGCTCACGCCGCAGGACCTGCAGACGGTCAACGCCTTGCTGGTGCCTTGAGAAGCTCGGCGGGGCCGATTCCACAAAACCAGCATTAAATAGGCCTCTAGCGCCCGCCAAACATGCGCAAGCAGCTACTTATTTAATAGCACACCAACCCGCATCAAACCAGCGCCAACACCACGGTGACCGTGGTGCCCGAGATCCCCGATTCCACCGTGAACGTGCCGCCAATCCGCGCCGCACGTGCCGCCATGCTGCGCATGCCCACACTCAGGCCCGCGCGTTG
>JAGOEY010000115.1 GCA_017997515.1 Burkholderiaceae bacterium
GAGCCGGGGTGCACCCGTTTGTGCTCCAGGCCCACGGCGATCTGGGGCATCCAGTTGTCGCTGTCCAGGATGGCGTCGCCCGCCACCCGCACTTTCACGCCCACCACATCCATCTTGATGTGCTGGCCTGGCGTGATGCCAAAGGGTGCAATGCCGTTGAGGGCAATGCTGGGGGACGCGTCGAAGTCCTGCCGCGCCAGTGACAGCTCGACCCGGTCATGGATACCCACGGCCACGCCGTAGCCAGTGAGGGCATAGTCCTGCGTGGCCGCGTGGGTCAGGTAGGCGCTGGCACCCACTTCGCCTTCGGTGGCGTTGGTGCCAATCACGGCCCAGGGGGTGAGGCCACCACCGGCCGAGCCGGCAATGGTGCTGACGCCGCCGGTCAGCAGCAGTTTGCCGGTGTCGGCATGGGCCAGGCCGGTAGCGGCCAGCGCCAGGGCCGCCGCTGCGGCGTTGAGGGTCCAAAGTTTCATCGGGGGTCTCCGGGAGAGTGGGGTCAATGGCAAGGCACACGCCCTGCTCTTCCCTTAATACGTACCCGGATGCCCAATGGTTTCAAAAACCCACAAATAAATTACTTTTGCAACAACTGACTCCCAACTGCCCCGTCGATGCATTGCGCACGCCCCCTTCCAGCAGACACCGCGGAACTGGCTCTGCCAGGCCGCTGGTGTCGCCCCCAGCAAGGGGGTGAGAAAGCCCTAAACAGTGCGCTCGATCAACTTGCCATGGAACAGCACCGGCCCGGTCGGCCCACCCGCGCCGGGCACACCGCCCAAGGGCTCCAGGCTGATGGCCAGGTTGGGCACACCCTGGATGTCGGTCGAGGCGGCGGGCAAGGTGTAAACCCCTTCGTGCCCCATCACACCCAGCGAACGGGGGCCACCACCGGGCGGCAGCGCCCAGAGCTGCAGTGATTTGTCGGCCCCTTCGTTGAAGCCGCCCACGCGTTGCAGCACCAGCTGGTTGTTCTTGGGGTCAAACGTGACCAGCATGGACGGGGTGGCCTTCTCGTCGTGTAACACCGCGACGTACTGGATTTGTGGTGTGGCCTGCAGCTGTTGGCGCAGCTGGGCGACCTCCGCACCCGCCGTGGCTTGCAGGCCTTTATGGGCCTGCAGGCCAATAACGACGGCCGTGACGGTGGCAAGCGCCCCCAGCGCTGCGGCACCGCGCCACAGCAGCAGGCTGCGCAACCAGCCGCCGGACGCCGCAGGCACCCCCCGGGCAGCCTGTGCTGCCTGGGCGTCCACGTCCGCACGCACCAGGTTGTAGATACGTGTCCAGACGGCGGGCGCGGGTTGTGCCTGGTTTTGCAGCTCGGCCAGGCCCGACCAGTGGCCTTGCCACACCAGGGCGGCCGCGCGCACGGTGGCGTGCTCACGGGCCAGGGTCTCGAAGCGGCGGCGCGCGCCACCACGCAGGGTGCCCAGCGCGTAGCTGGCAGCGAGGCGGTCGAGTAGTTCAGGGTTGCGGGAGATATTCATGGTGTGGCGCTCATGCGTAGCGGGCCATACACGCACGCAACTGGTCCAGCCCCCGGCGGATCCAGGTCTTGACGGTGCCCAGCGGCAGCTTCAGCTGCTCGGCCAGCTCACCATGGCTCAGGTCGCGCAGGTAGGCCAGGCTGACCACCTCGCGCTGTTTGTTGTCCAGCCGCCCCAGGCACTGGTGCAGCGCAAAGGCCTGTTCGCTGGCCTGCGCGGTGTCCATCGGGTTGGGTGCGTCACCCTCCAGCGTTTGTGACATCTCGTCGTCCAGCTCGTTCATCAGGCCCGCGCGGTCGGACGTGCGTTTGCGCAGTGCGTCCAGCGAGCGGCTGCGCACGATCAGCGCCATCCAGGCCATGGGCGGGCTGAGCGACGCGCGGTAGTCACCCGCGGCCCGCCAGATGGTGAGGTACGACTCCTGCACCACGTCCTCGGCCAGGTCGCGGTGGCGCAGGATACGCATGGCCAGGCCAAACAGCTTGGCCGAGGTGTGCTCGTACAAGGTTTTAAGGGCGGCTTCATCCCGCGCAGCGACGCGGTCTAGGAGTGACATCAGTTCGCCATCTGGGTTGGGTGTGCTCATGCACGGATTGTCGGAGAAAAGGCCCCCTCCCCCGTGTAGGACACGTCTGGCACAGGGGTCTTTTCGGGAGTACGCGGGCAACAGCAGTTTGGATTCAGCCGCTTTGAAATGTCGGCCTCAAAAATAAAAACATCTTTTTTTGAAATATTTGAATCCACTTAGCCGACGCGTCCGTAAAGAGGGTGTCAGCCACGGTGTAACCCACCGTTTTGTTTGCCCCCAACCACACCTTCGAGGAGCTTTCCATGAAAATCCAAACCCCTTTGACACTGGCCGCCGTGCTGGCCCTGACCGCCTGCTCCAACATGGGCAACAGCCCCATGTCCACCTACTCCCAAAGCGCCCTGCCGCCCACGGTGCAGGTGCCCGCAGGACACACCGTGGCGATGGAAACCGTGGGCGCTGGTGACATCACCTACGAATGCCGCGCCAAGAAAGACATGGCTGGTCAATTTGAATGGGTGTTTGTCGGCCCCGACGCCAAGCTGATGGACCGCAAGGGCATGCAGGTTGGCCGTTACTTCGGCCCACCCGCCACCTGGGAAAACAAGGATGGCTCGAAGGTCACCGCCACCCAGGTCGCCGTGGCACCTGCAGGCGCAGGCAACATCCCGCTGCAACTGGTTAAGGCCAACCCGGCCATGGGTATGGGTGCCATGCAGGGCGTGACCTACATCCAGCGCGTCGCCACCCAGGGCGGTGTGGCACCTGCAGCTGCGTGCGCCGCAGGCAATGTGGGCCAGAAACAGGTGGTGAAGTACCAGGCCGACTACATCTTCTGGCGCGCTGCCTAAGCGCTGTCTGAACGCTGCCTCAGCCCGGCAGGGTGCCGGGCAGCAGGATATTGCGGTCCACCGTCTGGATGTTGGTGTGCCCACAGAAAGCCATTGTCACGTCCAGCTCTTTGTGCAGGATCTGCAGGGCCCGTGTGACACCGGCCTCACCGGCTGCGCCCAGGCCGTAGGCCATGGCCCGGCCGATCATGGTGCCGCGTGCACCCAGGGCCCAGGCCTTGAGCACATCCTGGCCGCTGCGGATGCCGCCGTCCATCCACACCTCGGTCTGGGTGCCCACGGCGTCCACGATGGCCGGCAGCGCGCTGATGGACGACGGCGCGCCGTCGAGCTGGCGGCCGCCATGGTTGCTGACCACGATGGCGTCGGCACCACTGTGCACCGCCAAACGGGCGTCTTCCACGTCCATGATGCCTTTGAGGATGAGTTTGCCGCCCCACTGCTGTTTGACCCAGGCCACGTCCTCCCACGACAGGCGCGGGTCGAACTGCTCGTTGGTCCAGGCGGCCAGCGAGTTCATGTCACTCACTCCCTTCACATGGCCGACCAGGTTGCGGAAGGTGTGGCGTTTGGTGCCCATCATGCCCAGGCACCAGCGCGGCTTGGTGGCCAGGTTGATGATGTTGCGCAACGTGGGCCGGGGCGGCGCGGTCAGCCCGTTCTTGATGTCCTTATGGCGCTGGCCGATCACCTGCAGGTCGAGTGTGAGCACCAGGGCGCTGCACTTGGCGGCGCGCGCGCGTTCGATCATGCGCACCATGGCCTCGCGGTCACGCATCATGTAGAGCTGGAACCAGAAGGGCGCGCTGGTGTGCTCGGCAATGTCTTCGATGGAGCAGATGCTCATGGTGGACAGCGTGAACGGGATGCCGAACTTCTCTGCCGCACGGGCGGCGTGGATTTCACCGTCGGCATGCTGCATCCCCGTCAGCCCCACGGGTGCAATCACCACCGGCATCTTGGCCGCCTGCCCCGCCATGGTGACGGCGGTGCTGCGGTTTTCCATGTTCACGGCCACGCGCTGGCGCAGCTTGATGGTGTGAAAGTCGGCCTCATTGGCGCGGTAAGTGCCCTCGGTCCAAGAGCCCGAGTCGGCGTAGTCGTAAAACATACGGGGCACGCGGCGCTCGGCCAGGACGCGCAGGTCTTCGATGTTGGTGATTTTGGACAAGTCGGGCACGGGCAGTCTCCTGGTAGGAGTGCCATGTTAGTGGCTACCCAACAGCTCCGGGTTGAGCAATTTTGTGCAGCCTTGCAATTTTTCTCATGCGGGTTTCAGTTGCAACAGGCCATTCGCCTGCTGGCGCAAGGCCCCCAGCTGTCGTCCGTCTCGGCAATGGCGCAGGCAATGGTGCCCCGCAGCAGCGGCATGGGGTGCACCCAGTGGCATCAGACAAGCGGGTCAACACTTGAAAAAGAAACCGTTAAACGCAATCACCAAGCCAGTAAACCACGCGGCCAACATGCCCAACGCACCGGCAAAAAGCACCAGAATCCGAACGCCCCATGGGCGACCGCGAGAGCGTGTCAAAGCGTAGTACATCAGCAGGGTTCCGACGACGATCGCCAACCCGAACACGGCCCAACCTGTCAAATTGACCAGCGGATTCTTCTCGCCGAACTCTGCGGGGCACTGCCGCATGGCGAACGCCGGCCCAGCAACAGCGAACGCTGCAAGTCCGCACACCACGGCCCTCATAGAGCCGGATCGGGAAACGGCAACTTGTCCTGCGAAACACTGGGCTGCGCCAGCCATTTGCTGCCAGCGCGGTAGAAGTCAGCCTGGGTCTCGGAAGTGCCGGCTCCCAGCTTGACGGCCAGAGTGCACGCAACCTGCCCGGAATGTTTTGCCTGGACGGCGGCAATGCAGGTTCCCAGTTTGACGGTGACGTCGTTCTGCATGGCCTCCAGGCCCATCATTTTGACAATGACCTGCCTGGCATCTTGTGGACTGGGCAGGACGAGTTTCTCGGCCTGGGGTGCTGCCATGGCAGCGGACGCTGCAGCCAAGCAAAGTGCAGGAAAAATCGGGGTGTAACGCATGGGTCTGTTTCTGAAAGGGTCACAGCTATTGAACGGTTTTGGCGAACCGGACGGGTGGTTCCTTGAGGATAAAAACCCGGTTTAGGAGGAATCAACACTGGCCCCTCATCGCACCCCCGCCCCGCGCACCTCCACGCGCACTTCATCCAGCACCCTTCCCTGCCCGTCCACCAAGGTGATGCTGTGCCGCCCGGGCCAGGGCAGCCATTGGGCCTGCTTGCCCTTAGCGAAGTCTTTGCCGTCGATGCGCCAGCGCAGGTTCTGATCTGGGCCCTGGGCGGCCAGGCGCAGGCGCTGGTGCTTGGGGGGGATGTCGGGGTCGAGCGCGATGATGGTGCCGGGGGCGGGCTCGGTGATACGGGCGGTGCTGTTGTCGGCCGCTGCAGCTTGTTTTTTTAAGCCTTTTTGGCCTCTAGCGCCCGCCTCTTGTGCGCCATCAGCTACTGAATCAATAGCAAACACGGCCTGCTGTGTGCCTTGCAGAAACCACTCACTGCGGGGTGCCTCGAGCGCGTTGCCAAACGCCACCTGCGCCTGCACCAGCCCGGGCGGTGGCGCAGGGGCGCGGCTGGGGGTGTGGGCGTGCAGGTGCTGCACCACGGCGGCCCAGATGGGGGCTGCGCCGCTGGTGCCGCTCACGTCCCACATGGGGGCACCGCTGGCGTTGCCCACCCACACACCGACGGTGTAGTGCTGGCTCCAGCCCATGGCCCAGTTGTCGCGCATGTCTTTGCTGGTGCCGGTTTTGACGGCGGTCCAGAAGCGGGTGGCCAGGACGCTGTCGGTGCCGAAGGTGCGGGCGCGGGCGTTAGGGTCGCTCAGGATGTCGCCGACGATGAAGGCCGCACGCGCGTCGATGGCTTGCACTGCCTTGACCGGCTGCGGCTTGCGCGGCTGCGCGATGGCGGCCACCGGGCTGTACTGCCCACCATTGGCCAACGTGCGAAAGCTGTTGGTCAGCGCCAGCAGCGACACCTCGGCGCTGCCCAGCGCGAGGCTGTAGCCAAAGTAATCGCCACTCTCACGCAGCGGCAGGCCGACCTGCTGCAGCTGGCGGAAGAAGGCGTCGGGCGACACCATCACCAGCGTGCGCACAGCGGGCACGTTGAGCGACGC
>JAGOEY010000116.1 GCA_017997515.1 Burkholderiaceae bacterium
GTGGAGGGCATATCGCGGGATTTGGCAGATGAAATCTACCGAGCCTTGCGCTGAACGCTAATGCATAAGAGGGGGCGGTCTTCATGACACAATCGCGCCCATGTTCTGGACTATCCCAACCATCATGACCTGGACGCGGATTGCCGCGATTCCTTTGATCGTGGGGGTTTTTTACCTCCCGATCAGCGCGGCAACGCAGAATTTGCTGGCTTCGGTGATGTTTGTCGTCTTTGCCGCGACCGACTGGCTCGACGGGTACCTGGCCCGCAAGCTCAACCAGACGTCTTCGTTTGGGGCTTTCCTCGATCCGGTGGCCGACAAGTTCCTGGTCTGTGCGGCCTTGCTGGTGCTGGTGCACCTGCAGCGGGCCGATGTGTTTGTGGCACTGATCATCATCGGCCGCGAAATCGCCATTTCGGCGTTACGCGAGTGGATGGCGCAGATTGGCGCATCCAAAAGTGTGGCGGTGCACATGATCGGCAAGATCAAGACCAGTGTGCAGATGGTGGCGATTCCGTTTCTGCTGTATGACGGGCTCTTGTTCGGGGTTGTCGACACCCATGTCTGGGGCACCTGGCTGATCTGGATTTCTGCCGTGCTCACGGTGTGGTCCATGGTGTATTACCTGCAAAAAGCCCTGCCCGAAATCCGGGCCCGGGTGAAGTGAGCCAGTCCGCTGCCGACAGCGCCTGGGTCAAGGCGATGCCGGTGGTGTTTGTGCTGATCTGGAGCACGGGCTTCATCGTGGCGCGTTACGCCATGCCCCACGCGCCGCCTTTCAAGTTTCTGGCCTTGCGCTTCATCCTGTCCGTCGCCTGTTTTGGCGTGTGGGCGGTGTTGTCACGTGCGGCATGGCCAAAGGATCGGCGTCAGTGGGTGCATTTGGCGGTGACCGGCCTGTTTATGCATGCCGGTTACCTGGGCGGTGTCTGGGCTGCCGTAAAGCTGGGCATGGGGGCTGGTCTGGTCGCACTGCTGATGGGGCTGCAGCCAGTGCTGACGGCCATCTGGGTATCGGGCCAGGGCGGCAAGGTGGCGCGGGCCCAGTGGCTGGGGCTGGCCCTTGGGTTTGCGGGGCTGGCGCTGGTGGTGTGGCAAAAACTTGGCATGGGTGAGGTACATGCCGCCAGTTTCTCGCTGGCCCTGGGCGCATTGCTGAGCATGACGATGGGCACGCTGTACCAGAAGCGTTACCTGCAACCCTGTGCCGTGCCCACTGCCAACTTTGTGCAAAACCTCGCTGCTTTTGCGCTGATGGCACCGCTGGCCCTGTTGCTGGAGACCGAAGTGGTGCATTTCAACCCGGCCTTGCTGGGCGCGCTGGCCTGGTCGGTGCTGGCGCTGACGCTGGGGGGCAGCTCGTTGCTGTACCTGTTGATCCAGCGTGGTGCCGCCACATCGGTCACCAGTTTGCTGTACCTGGTGCCACCCACTACAGCTTTTATGGCCTGGCTGCTGTTCAATGAACCCATAACGGCCATCACAGTGGCCGGAACGGCGTTGACCGCGCTGGGTGTGAGCCTGGTGGTGCGCCCCCCGTCTGTGAAGCCAGCTACGGGTTGATGCGCCAGGGTGCGTCCTGGAACTGTTCAACAAGATAGTCGGTCAGCAGGCGCACCCGCTTCGGTGTCTGGGCCCGCCAGGGGGCCAGCCAGTGGATGTTGGCGTCGGGCATGGCCCAGTCGGGCAACACCCGCACCAGCTGTCCGTTGGTCAGCAGTGGCGCAATGTCCCACAGGCTGCGCAGCATGATGCCGTTGCCGCCCACACACCAGTCGCGCACCAGCTCGCCGGAGTTGCTGGCCAGCGGGCCCTGGATACGCACCTTGGCAGGTGTGCCAGATTGGACGTGCTGCAACTGCCACACATCAAAACGCGGGCCGGTGCTGTTGCCGTTTTCACGCGCAATCAGGCAAGCGTGGCGTGCCAGGTCTTCCACACGGGCCGGTGTGCCGTGGCGCGCCAGGTAAGCGGGGGCTGCAACCAGCACCCGCTGGTTGGCGGCAAGTTGGCGCGAGGTCCACTGCGACGCCTGTCTGCCCTGTACGGCCCAGAGCCAGACCGCGCCGTCATACCCTTCGGCCGCGAGGTCGGGCAATTGTTCGGTGAGCTGCAACTGCACGGTGATGCGGGGGTGGCGCTGCTGGAACCGCGCCACGGCGGGCCCCAGCCACAGGCGTCCAAAACCGAAGGTGGCTGCGAGCCGGATTTGTCCGGAAGGCTCGGCCTGCCGGGTTTGCAGGTCCAGTTCCATGTCCTGAAACCCCTGCAGCAGGGTTTGTGCATGCTCACACACCACATCACCTTCGGCTGTGGCGCTCACGCGGCGGGTGGTGCGCAGGAACAGCCGCTGCCCCAGTTGGCGCTCAATCGCGGCCAGGCGTTTGGTGACTGCAGGTGCGGTGATGTCCAGGTGCAAGGCCGCGGCACTGAGGGTGCCGTGGGCGCGGATGGCCAGCACAAGTTCAAGGTCGGCGCGGTGCATTAATTTCTTTTTTGGAAGTAATTGATTGTTTGATTATTGCTTTATCTGAGGGGTTAATACGGTCAAAATCTGCAGGTGCGCAGATAAAAAGCACGGCATTTCTTTCACAAACCACCCCAGGAAAACCCATGGCAAAACAACGGATTGCGGTCATTGCAGGTGATGGCATTGGCAAGGAGGTCATGCCTGAAGGTTTGCGTGTGATGGAGGCGGTCGCCGACAAGTTTGGCATCGACCTGCAGTTTGATCACTTCGATTTCTCAAGCTGGGACTACTGCGAGAAACACGGCAAGATGCTGCCCGATGACTGGAAGGACCAGATCGGCGGCCACGACGCGATTTATTTCGGTGCCGTGGGCTGGCCTGAAAAAATCCCGGACCATGTTTCGCTGTGGGGTTCACTACTGTTGTTTCGCCGCGAGTTTGACCAGTATGTGAACCTGCGCCCCGCGCGGCTCATGCCGGGCATCATCGCGCCCGTGGTGCGCCGTGATGGCAGCCCGCGGCAGCCGGGTGAAATCGACATGTACATCGTGCGTGAAAACACCGAAGGCGAATATTCCAGCATCGGCGGACGTATGTACCCGGGCACTGAGCGTGAGATCGTGATGCAGGAAACGGTGATGTCCCGCATCGGGGTGGACCGCGTGCTGAAGTTTGCATTTGAGCTGGCCCAATCGCGCCCCAAGAAACACCTGACCAGCGCCACCAAGTCGAATGGCATCGCCATCACCATGCCGTACTGGGACGAGCGTGTAGCCGAGATGGCCCAGCAGTACCCGGGCATCACACTCGATAAGTTCCACATCGACATCCTGACGGCGCATTTTGTGCAGCGGCCAGATTTTTTTGACGTGGTGGTGGCGAGTAATTTGTTCGGCGACATCCTGAGTGACCTCGGCCCCGCATGTACCGGCACCATCGGGATTGCACCCAGCGCCAACCTGAACCCGGACCGTAAATTCCCTTCGCTGTTTGAGCCGGTGCACGGCTCAGCGCCCGACATTGCCGGGCGTAATCTTGCGAACCCGATTGGCCAGATCTGGTGCGGCGCGATGATGCTGGATTTTCTGGGGCACAAACAGGCACATGACGCGGTTCTGGCTGCCATCGAAGCAGTTTTGCAGCCGGGCAGTGGTGCCCCCCGCACGCCTGATCTCGGCGGGACGGCTGGCACGTCTGATGTGGGGCGTGCCATTGCCGAGGTGGTGCAAAGCCTGTAGAGCTGCGGATGAATTGTCAAAGATGGTCAACGCCCTGAAAAATGCGGGGATTGCGCGATGGCGGCAGGAAAAATCAGCATAGAATCCGCCTCCGCGCCGTTGCAAAACGGTGCTTCTTATTGACACCGTGAATGTCCATGGTTTTAATCTGAAAAGGCGGTTCGCCGCCTTGTACACTTACCCGCACGTCATTGCCGTTTGACTGCAAACCCGGTAAGGCCAGATTTCAAGAGACATCCCGACTGACCAACTTTTTTCTGTATGAGGGGCCCTTTGTGAATAAAACTGAACTGATTGAGCACATTGCCACCAATGCTGACATTTCCAAGGCTGCAGCAGCACGTGCGCTGGAGTCCACGATCGAAGCAGTGAAGAAGACTTTGAAGAAGGGTGGCACTGTGTCCCTCGTTGGTTTTGGCACCTTTGCCGTTGGCAAAAGAGCTGCCCGCACAGGCCGTAATCCCCGTACTGGCGCAGCGATCAAGATCAAGGCTGCTAAAGTACCGAAGTTTCGTCCAGGCAAAGCATTAAAAGATGCTTTGAACTGAAGATCAGGTTTAGGTGGGGTGCTTAGCTCAGTTGGTAGAGCAGCGCCCTTACACGGCGTAGGTCGGCGGTTCGAGCCCGTCAGCACCCACCACCACCGATGCAAAGGCGAACGACACGTTCGCCTTTTCTTTTTGTCTTGAAAGAGTTCCGCATGTTTGAGTTTGTCCGCAAGCACTCCAAGATCTTCATGGGCTTGATGTTCCTGCTGATCGTCCCTTCGTTTATTTTGTTGGGTGTGGATGGCTATACCCGCAATGCGACCCAAACGGAAGCGGTGGCCCGGGTGGATGGCCAGGACATCACACGGGCCGAGTGGGACGCAGCCCATGCCCGGGTTGCTGAAGAGCTGCGTGCGACCAATCCGATGCTGGATTCGAAACAACTCGATTCCCCGCAGGCGCGGTACATATCGCTTGAGCGTTTGGTCAGTGACCGGGTACTGCTGGCGGCTGCGGCCAAGTCCAGGCTCACCACCAGTGATACACGGTTGGCGCGCGCGTTGCAAGAAGACCCCGCCATCACGTCTTTGCGCCGTGCCGATGGCACGTTGGACATGGACCGTTACCGCGCGTTGGTGGGGCGCCAGGGCATGACCCCAGAAATGTTTGAAAACCGGGTGCGTGGCGATCTCTCGTCGCGCCAGGTGCTGCAAGGCATTGCGGCAGGCAGCATTGTTCCATCCGCGCAGGCCGATGTGACCTTGGCTGCTTATTTTGAACAGCGTGAAATACAGACCGCTTTGTTCAAGGCGGCCGACTTTGTCTCGAAAGTCACGGTGACGGATGCCGAGATCGAGGCGTACTACAAAAGCAACCAGGCGCAATTCCATGTGCCAGAGCGGGCATCCATCGAATACGTGGTGTTGGACCTCGACAGTGTCAAAAAGTCCATCACGGTGAATGAGACCGAACTCAAGGACTACTACCAGCAAAACCTGGAACGTTTTGCGGGTAAGGAAGAGCGCAAAGCGCGCCACATTCTGGTCAATGCGCCCAAGAGTGCATCAGATGCTGAGCGTAAAGAAGCACGTGCCAAGGCCGACCAATTGCTGGCCGATGTTCGCAAGAATCCCGCCAGTTTTGCCGATGTAGCTGCCAAAAATTCGCAGGACACTGGTTCTGCGGCCAGTGGTGGGGATCTGGGTTTCTTCACGCGTGGCGCAATGGTGAAACCATTTGAAGATGCGGCATTTGCACTCAAGAAGAATGAGATCAGCGATATCGTGGAGTCTGATTTTGGCTTTCACATCATCCAGGTCACAGACATCAAGACCCCGCCAGCGCGCAGTTTTGAGGAAATGCGCCCCACGCTGGAGGCCGAGTTCCGCCAACAGACTGCACAACGCAAATTTGCGGAATCGGCCGAGGCATTTACCAACGGTGTGTTTGAGCAGGCTGACAGCCTGAAGCCCGTGGCGCAGCGCCTGGGCTTGCCGATTCAAACCGCTACCGTGGGGGCTGAGCCGCAAGCCGGTGCCAAAGGCGCATTGGCCAGCAAACGGTTCCTTGAATCAATTTTCAGTGCCGATTCGGTTGAGAAAAAACGCAACACAGAAGCTGTTGAGATTGGCCCCAACCAACTCGCTGCCGGACGCGTTGTGCAGCACATGCCTGCCCACACACAGGCCTTGGCAGAGATCAAAGACCAAGTCCGGCAGCAGGTCGTTCAGCAGAAAGCTGCAGAGCTTGCCAAGAAAGAGGGCGCAATGAAGCTGGCGGCCTGGGCGGCCAATCCGACCAGTGCCAGCTTGCA
>JAGOEY010000117.1 GCA_017997515.1 Burkholderiaceae bacterium
GGCGTGGCAGCTTGACCTGTGGCGCTGGCGCTTGATGTTGCCAGGTGACGGTGGCAAGGAATGGCAAAGCCTGGGCCGCTTGCTGCTCTGGTTTACCTGGCCCGCGTGGCCGCTGGCGCTGTGGACTGTGTGGCGCTGGCGGCACCAGTTGGCCAGCCGCACCATCCGCCGCCACCTGGCCCTGCCCCTGTGGTTTGCCACGGTGGCCATTGCTGCCACCCTGTTCACAGTCCCCCACGACCGCGCCCTGCTGCTGGGCCTGCCCGCACTGGCTACGCTGGCGGCATTTGCCCTGCCCACACTGAGCCGCAGCGTGGCGGCACTGATCGACTGGTTCACCCTGCTGTTCTTCACAGGTATCGCCATTTTTGTATGGGTTATCTGGATTGCGATGCAGACCGGGTTCCCGGCCAAACCAGCGGCCAACGTGGCCAAACTCGCCCCCGGGTTTGAGCCCAGCTTTTCGCTGGTGGCTTTTCTGGTCGCACTTGCCGCCACCCTGGTGTGGGCTTGGCTCGTGCAGTGGCGTGCGGGCCGCCACCGTGCAGCCATCTGGAAGAGCCTCGTGCTGCCTGCAGGTGGGGCCGCACTGGGCTGGCTGCTGCTCATGACCCTGTGGATGCCCTTGCTGGACTTTGCCCGCAGTTATGCGCCCCAGGTCAGCAATGTCACCCGGATCATCGGTCTGCCCCACCCCGAATGTGTGGAGGTCTACGCCCTGAACCGTGGCCAGATCACCGCACTGCAGCACCACGGTAACTTCACCCTGCAACATGCCAAGCCCCAGGCGCAGTGCCCGTGGCTGGTGGCAGATGAATCACGCACACCGCGGGACACAGCCATTGATGCAGCGCAATGGACTTTTGTGGGTAAAGCCTTGCGCCCCGCGGACAAGAACGACAACCTGCTGCTGTACCGCCGCATTAAAGCGCCGCATTGACTGGACTAAGGCAAGAAACAAAGGCGCATCCCTCGCTGTGTGTTGATACGCGCAGCCTGGGGGTGAGTCTGTGACCGAATTCAAGACCATCACACGCCACGCCGCCACAGTGCTGGCAGGGCAACTGGCGACCATGGCGTTTGGTGTGACCGACACCATCGTCGCAGGCCGGCATTCGAGTGAGGCTCTGGCCGCCTTGTCGATTGGTTCGGCGATCTTTGTGAGTGTGTATGTGGCGTTGATGGGGGTGATGCAGGCGCTGATGCCTGTGTGGGCCGAACTCCATGGCGCCAAACGGATGCCCGACGTGGGCCGCTCGGTACGCCAGGCGCTGTATTTGTCCGCAGCCACCATGCTGCTGGGTATGGCGGTGCTGATGTTTCCAGGTGCACTGATGCGCTGGACCGACGTTCCACAGAGTGTGCAAGCCGATGTGGGCAACTACCTGTCCGTGCTGGCCTGGGCGCTGCCCGCAGCCTTGTTGTTCCGCATCTTCAGCACCTTGAACCAAAGCCTGGGTCACCCCCGTCTAGTGACCTGGCTGCAACTCGGTTCACTGCTGGTGAAGGTGCCCCTGACCCTTTGGTTTGCGCTGGGCGGATGGGGGCTGGAGCCACAGGGGGCCACTGGGTGCGCCTGGGCCACGCTGGTCGTCAACTACACCCTGCTGGGCCTCGCCATCTGGCTGCTGCGCACCCAGGCGCTGTACCGCCCGTACCGCATCTGGCAACGTATGGAGCGGCCGGACCGTATACAACTGATGGCATTTGCCCGGCTGGGTATTCCGGCGGGGCTGGCCATCATGGTGGAGGTGACATCTTTCACGCTGATGGCCCTGTTTATTGCGCGGCAAGGCACCACGGCATCTGCCAGCCACCAGATCGCGTCCAACCTGGCGGCGGTGTTGTACATGGTGCCTCTGTCCATCGCCATTGCAACCAGTGCGCGGGTAAGTTACTGGCTGGGCGCGGCACAACCTGCACATGCCCGGGCCGTTGTGGGTATGGGCTTGCGGCTTGCGGCGTGTATGGCACTGCTGTTGTCCGCGTCCCTTTTTGTGCTGCGCACACCACTGGCTGCGGCCTACACGACCCAGCCAGACGTCATCGCGGGTGCCAGTGTTTTGCTGGCCTGGGTGGCGTGTTTTCACCTCGCAGATGCGATGCAGGCCATGGGGGTGTTTGTGCTGCGCTGTTACCGCATCACCATTGCCCCGCTGCTGACCTACTGCATCATCCTGTGGGGCGTGGGACTCGGGGGTGGTGCCTTGCTGGCCTACCGGGGGCTTGGTCCGTGGCAGCCACTGCACAGCCCCTCGGCCTTCTGGATCATGGGGAGTGCAGCGCTGGGTATCACCGCCGCCGTCATCCTCTGGTTGCTCAGGCGGACACTGCGGCAGGCTGCGCAGCAGCAACTGGCTTGACAGGCAAAGTAGCCGCCATACCCACAGCCATGGCCCCTGCGGGAACACGCAAGCGGTTGGCCGGGAAGGTGATGGCAAAACGCGAGCCCACACCGGGCGTGCTGTCGATCCGCAACACAGACCCATGCCGCTGTGTGACGTGTTTGACAATCGCCAGACCCAAACCGGTTCCACCCGTCTCACGCGAGCGGCTGCGGTCCACGCGGTAAAAACGCTCCGTCAGCCGCGGCAGATGTTCCGGCGCAATACCCGGGCCGGAGTCCTGCACCGAAAACTCGGCACGGCCGTCCGGCAACCATTGCCAGCGCACATCCACCGTGCCACCCGCCGGTGTGTAGCGGATGGCATTACTCACCAGGTTGGACATGGCGCTGAGAATTTCATGGTGGGTGCCCGCTATTTCACCCATGTCTTCACCTGGCTCAGAAACACCAAAGTGCAGCTGCTGCGGAGCTGCGTTCTGCCCCACCACCAGCATCGACAAAGCCCGCGCCTCCTGTTCACACTGGCTCAGCAAACTATCAACTGCGATCCATTCGGACATGCCGGGCAAAGGGCTGCCCTCCAGCCTTGACAGCGTGAGTAAATCACGTACCACCGTTTGCATACGTGCGGCCTGTTGTGCCATCAGGCCGAGGTAACGGGAGCGTTCTTCCCCGGTGAGCGCCAGGGTTTGCAAGGTCTCGATAAAACCGGTCAACACCGTCAGGGGTGTGCGGATTTCGTGGGACACATTGGCCACAAAATCACGGCGCATGGCTTCGGCCTGCTCCAGTGCGGTCACATCCCGGGCAATCAGAAGCTTGCGCCCTTGCCCATACGGATTCAGGTGCACCGACAAACGCACCGGGCGCGACGGTGTGCTGCTGCGCCCGGGCATCAAAATTTCATGGTCATAGTCGCGGCTGGCGTAATAAGCCGCAAAACCCGGGTCGCGCACCAGGTTGCCAATGGCCTGCATCATGTCGCGCTGCGCATCAAAGCCAAATTGCTCAGCTGCCGTCTGGTTGCACCACTCGATGCGCCCTTGCGGGTCCAGCAGCACCACACCATTCGGCGAGGCCTGCAGAGCCGCCAGAAACTCCTGCAGGCGTGCCTGGCTGTCTTGCAACTGCACTTCGCCCCGGCGCAGCAAGCGGCGGGCGCGGTCCACAATTTCGCCGTACACCCCACGCATCGGGGGCGCACTGGACGCATCACCCCGGCGCAGCCAGCGCAGCACCCGCAGTGCGCGCAGCAAATCAACAAGAAACCAGCACCAGCTGGCGGCCACGCAGCCAGCCAAAGCACCCCATGCACCCGACCACCACCAGCCGAGCAAAGCACCGGTCAGCTGAAAAACAGCAAATATCAGGAAGCGCCAGAACATGCGGGAAGGATAACGCGGTCAATCTGCCCAGGAAGGGCAATTCAGGCTTGCACCAGTGCCTGTGCAGTCAAACGGTAACCCGCGCCGCGCACGGTTTCCACCATCACACCTGCGGCACCCAGCGCTTCACGCAGCCGTTTGACGTGGACGTCCACCGTGCGCTCTTCGATGAAAACGTGGTCGCCCCACACCTTGTCGAGCAACTGCGACCGGCTGTGCACCCGCTCCGCGTGTTTCATCAGGTAGTGCAGCAGCTTGAACTCGGTCGGCCCGACCTTGAGTGCCTGCGCTTTGTAGGACACGCGGTGGGTGCCGGCGTCCAGCAGCAGTTCACCAATGGTGACGCTGTCCGTCACCTGCTCCGGCGCACGCCGGCGCAGCACGGCACGGATACGCGCCAGCAGCTCCTGCGTCGAAAAAGGCTTGGTGATGTAGTCGTCAGCACCAGCGTCCAGTCCCTGCACCTTGTCGGGCTCGTCACCACGCGCCGTCAGCATCAGGATCGGCACACCCTTGGTACGGGTGTCGGCACGCCACTTGCGGGCGAGCACGAGGCCGCTCTGACCCGGCAGCATCCAGTCGAGCAGGATGACGTCGGGCAACACGGCGTCCAGCTCGCGCTGCGCCGACACACCATCTTCCGACCAGATGGGTGAAAAACCGTTGTGGCGCAGGTTCACTGCGATGAGCTCGGCAATGGCCGGCTCATCTTCCACAATCAGGACACGGGGTTGTTTCTTCATCTCTGTTTTTCTTTACGACACATCAACCAGCCCTGCGCCATGCTCAGAGGACGGCAGACTCGATCTGTTCCATCGACGTGTGGCGCACGTCCGTGCCCTTGACGACGTAGATGATGAACTCGGCAATGTTCTTGGCGTGGTCACCGATACGCTCGATAGCCTTGGCCAGGAACAGCAGGTCCAGGCTGGCGGAAATGGTGCGTGGGTCTTCCATCATGTAGGTGATGAGTTTGCGCACAAAACCGTCGAACTCCTTGTCGATCTGGTCATCCTCTTTCAGGATGGCCACAGCGGCGGTGGTGTCCAGGCGGGCAAAAGCGTCCAGCGCCTTGCGCAGCAGGCCAGACGCCAACTCGGCAGCAACCCGCAGGTCGGACGAAGGCAGGTTACGGGCCGTGCCACTTGCCACAATGGACTTGACCATACGTGCAATCTTGTTGGCCTCGTCACCCACCCGTTCCAGATTGGCGGTGGTTTTGGAGATCGCAATCAGCAAGCGAAGGTCACGCGCCGTAGGCTGGCGGCGGCCGATGATGCTGGAGAGTTCACGGTCAATTTCCACTTCCATGGCATTGACGCGGTGCTCGATCTCGATGACCTGGTCCGCAGCTTCCGAACTGAACTGCGACAGCGCATAAATGGCCTGGCGCATTTGCGACTCGACCAGACCACCCAGCTCCATCACGCGGGATGACACGCTGTTGAGTTCGCTGTCGAACTGCGAAGAAAGATGTTTTTCGGGCATGCTGCCTCCTTAGCCGAAACGGCCGGTGATGTAGTCTTCTGTCTCTTTGCGCTGGGGCTTGAAGAACATCTGTTCGGTGTCACCAAACTCGATCAGGTCACCCAGGTACATGTAAGCGGTGTAGTCGCTGCAACGCGCGGCCTGCTGCATGTTGTGGGTCACGATGACGACGGTGTAGTCGTTCTTCAGCTCGGAGATCAGCTCTTCCACCTTGGCGGTAGAGATCGGGTCCAGCGCCGAGCAGGGTTCGTCAAGCAACAGCACTTCAGGCTTGATGGCGATACCACGGGCAATACACAGGCGTTGCTGCTGGCCACCCGAGAGGCCCGAGCCGCTTTGCTGCAGCTTGTCCTTCACTTCGGTCCACAGCGCAGCCTTGCGCAGCGCCCATTCAACACGTTCGTCCATGTCGGTGGCGTTCAGGTTTTCGAACAGCTTCACGCCAAACGCGATGTTGTCGTAGATCGACATCGGGAACGGTGTGGGCTTCTGGAACACCATACCGACCTTGGCACGGATCAGCGCGACGTCCTGTTTGCTGGTGAGCAGGTTTTCGCCGTCCAGCACGATGTGGCCTTCAGCGCGCTGCTCTGGGTACAGCTCGAACATGCGGTTGAAGGTGCGCAGCAGGGTGGACTTGCCGCAGCCCGACGGGCCGATAAAGGCCGTGACCTTGTTCTCGGGGATTTCGAGGTTGATGTTCTTCAGCGCGTGGAACTTGCCGTAGTAGAAGTTCAGGTCCTTGACCGAAATCTTCGAGGCGCCACGGGAGGGAGCGATGGTAGTCA
>JAGOEY010000118.1 GCA_017997515.1 Burkholderiaceae bacterium
GGGTGCACCGCCGTGCCCATGCTGGCTTCGGGCCGCGTGGGCAGTAGCGCGGCCACGGCGTCGATCAGGGCGGGGGAGATCAGCGGCTCGTCCCCCTGCACATTGACCACGATGTCGTCAGGCTGCAGGCCCAGCAGGGTGCAGGCTTCGGCCAGACGGTCGCTGCCGGACGGGTGGTCGCTGCGGGTCATCACCGCTTCGATGCCGTTGTCCACACAGGCCTGGATGATGGCCTGGTCGTCGGCAGCCACCACCACGCGGCGCGCGCTTGAGAGCGCCGCACGCTGGGCCACACGCACCACCATCGGCAGGCCACCAATGTCGGCCAGCGGTTTGTCAGGCAGGCGGGTGGAGGCCCGGCGCGCCGGGATCAGGATGGTGAAAGGGACGGCTTGGGTCACAGGCCCAGCTCTTCGTCGGTCATCGTGCGGGCTTCGGACTCCAGCAGCACGGGGATGCCGTCGCGCACGGGGTAGGCCAGGCGGGCGCTGTGGGAGGTCAATTCCTGCTTGTCGCGGTCGTAGGCCAGGGGCCCTTTGGTGATCGGGCACACCAGCAGTTCAAGGAGTTTGCTGTCCATCAGGGTCTTCGTGAAATCGGGTCGGGGGATGATAGCGCCGCGTCCAGCAGCTGGTCTACGGCGGTGAAGAATGCGGGTTCGGGGCTGAACTGCAGTGGCACGGCCAGCGCGTCGGAGTGGGTCTTCCACAGCTTGACAGCGTCTTTCTCGGTGCAAATCAGCCTGTAGCGCACTGTGTCTGTACGCAGCCAGCTATCAAAATCATAGTGATCAGGCAGCGCCTGGGTCTCAGCCAGGGTGAGGCCGGCAGCACGCAGCATGGCGAAGAAAGACTCCGGCTTGGCAATGGCGGCGACGGCCAGCACGGGTTGGTCCTTTAACGTGGCGAGGGGTACGGAGCTGCCGTCGGACGCCAGTGCGTGGTCGGCCAGAGCGCGGTGGGCGGTGAAGCCTTCCAATGCGGGGCGTTGGCCCGTGTGCAGCACGACATCCACTGGGCGCGGCCACGGCTCACGCAGTGGCCCGGCGGGCAGCAGAAAACCATTGCCCACACCCCGGTCGTCAAACACACAGATGTTGATGTCGCGCTGCAGCGCCAGGTGCTGCAGGCCGTCGTCACACACCAGCACGCGGGTGCCCGGGTAACGCGCGAGTAATGCCTGCGCAGCGTCGGCACGGCGCGGGGCCACAAACACGGGGGCACCGGTTTTGTGGCGCAGCAGGGCGGGTTCATCACCTGTGTCGGCCAGCGGGCTCTCGGGGCGCACCTCCAGGCATTCGGTGCTGCTGCGGCCATAACCGCGCGACAACACGCCGGGCTGCAGGCCCCGGGCCTGCAGGTGCTGCACGAGTGCAATCACCACCGGGGTTTTGCCCGCACCTCCGGCCACCACGTTGCCCACAACGATGACCGGCACTGGAACGCAGGTGCTGGCCAGCCAGCCGCGTTCATACAGCCAATGGCGCAGAGCCACCAGCAGGCGGTACGGCAGAGATAAAGGCCACAAAAGCCAGGCAAGTGCGCCGCGTTGTTCCCATGCACGGGTCAGGCGGGTGTGCCAGGGTGATGCATGGGCTGTGGGCGCGCGCATCCTAGCGGGAGGTTGGTTGTGTGGCGAAGGTGATTTGGGTCAGCCCGGCGCGGCGGGCGGCTTCCATCACCGACACCACCGACTGGTGTGCCGCGCTGGCGTCGGCGCTGATGATGACCACGGTGTCCTTGCCCGCCTGGGCCGCGTTCTTGAGGCTGGCGGACAGGGTGTCCACCCCGTTGCCATACACGGCCGTTTTGTTCACGGTGTAGCGGCCGTCGCTGGTCACGGTGACCAGCACTTCCTTGGGGTAGTCGCGCTGTGTTTCGGCGTCGGCCACCGGCAGCTTGAGCTGCAGTTCGGTGAACTTGCTGTAGGTGGTGGACAGCATCAGGAAGATCAGCACCACCAGCAACACGTCGATGAACGGGATGAGGTTGATCTCCGGTTCCTCGCGCTGGCGGTGGCGGAAGTTCATGCTCATGTTTTGGCCGCCTTGGAGCGGGTGGGTGCAGGGGCTGTGGGTGTTTTGGGCTCAGGTGCGGCTGCGGTGGTGAACACGGGCACGGGCCGGCGCAGGGTGTTGAGGTGGCGCAGGAAGCGCTCGGACGCCAGCTCCAGCGCCAGCAGGTAAGCGTCCACCCGTGCGCGGAAGTAGCGCCAGAAGATCAGCGCGGGAATGGCCACCATCAGGCCAAATGCGGTGTTGTACAGCGCAATCGAAATGCCATGTGCCAGCTGGCCCGGGTTGGCACCACTGGTGCCGGGTGCCTGGGAGCCGAAGATTTCGATCATGCCGATCACCGTGCCCAGCAGGCCCAGCAAGGGTGCGGCGGACGCAATGGTGGCCAGGGCGCTCAGGTATTTCTCGAGTTTGTGGGCCACGGCCCGGCCTGTGCCTTCCATCACGGCGCGGACGTCGGCTTCGCTGCTGTGGGGGTGGGACTCCAGCACCCGCAGGCCACTGGCCAGAATTTCGCCCAGCATCGAGTTTTGCTCCAGCTGGGCCAGCACGGTGGTGGGAGGCACTGCGGCTTGCGACACCGCAATGGCTTCGTCCAGCAGTTTGGGCGGCATGATGCGGGCGGTTTTGAGGCTCACAAAACGCTCAATGACCAGCGCCAGCGCCAGGATGGAACTGGCAATCAGTGGCCAGATCGGCCAGCCTGCAGCTTGTATGATCGAAAACAATGGACTCTCCGGGCAGAGGGGTGTAAGAACCCGTTCGGGCAGGGCGCGCAGCCCACCATCTGTGGTGAACTGGCTCCGGGCATTATGGCGTACACAGTGTCAGCAAAAGTTTCCCAAAGGCCTGCATTTTTGGCGCGCTGTCTATCCCCGTCCATTTGCTGTCCATCACCCCCAAAAGCCCCCAAAAACTGTGGATAACTTTGTGAAGAACTTTGTTCACAGATACCTCAAAGCGCCTGTTCATGCGCTTTGTTTCAAATTGATGAATATTTAAGCAATGAAAAAGTGTTTGAAATCAACAGCTTGCACGGAGACATCGTACGATCCAGGCTGCAAAACAGGGCTTGTGTTACGTCTCAGGGCTCCTGCTGCCGCTGTGGAGCAAATCTGATGACCATTTGCCCGCAAACCCCCGTGTGTGCTGATGTTTGACCGCCAGAATGGCGTGACCACGCCGCGAATCTGGCAAGTTGGGGCCTTGTGCCGCGCCATTGCTGACACCCTGGATGCCAGGTTCAACCCGGTGGCCGTGCGCGGCGAGGTTTCGGGCTTTGCGCGCGCATCCAGTGGGCATTGTTATTTCAACCTGAAAGACGCCCAGGGCCAGATCCGCTGTGCCATGTTTCGCCGTGCGGCCAGCCTGCTGGACTTCACCCCACGCGACGGTGAACTGGTGGACGTGCAGGGTCGGCTGGGTGTGTACGAACCGCGTGGTGATTTGCAGCTCATCGTCGAATCCATGGGCCGGGTGGGGCAGGGCGCGTTGTTTGAGCAGTTCTTAAAGCTCAAGGCGCAGCTGGAGTCCGAAGGCCTGTTTGATGCGGCCCGCAAGCGGGCGCTGCCCGCCATGCCACGCGGCATTGGCATCGTCACCTCGCTGGGGGCAGCGGCCTTACACGACGTGGTCAGCGCGCTGGGGCGGCGTGTGCCCCACATCCCGGTGGTGCTGGCACCGGCGGCGGTGCAGGGCGCGGGAGCCCCGGCTGAGATTGCACGGTCGCTATCAAATTTATATCTGCTAGCGCAGGAGGGGCGAGCGCTGGAGGCCAATTTAGCTCCAAAAATAGACGTGATTCTGCTGGTGCGTGGTGGTGGCTCGATCGAAGACCTGTGGGCGTTCAACGACGAGCAGGTGGCCCGGCTGATTGCCCAGAGCCCGGTGCCCGTCATCAGCGGCGTCGGCCACGAGACCGACTTCACCATCGCCGATTTTGTGGCCGACCTGCGGGCACCGACACCCACCGCCGCTGCCGAGCTGGTGGCCCAGCCGCGTGAAGTCTGGCTGGGTGCATTGGAGCTGGCCGGCCAGCGGCTGCAGGACGCGGTGCTGGGCCAACTCGACCGCCACAACCAGCGGCTGGACGGCGCAGTGTCCCGCTTGGGCCGCCCGTCGGGCCGCCTGGCGGGGCAGCAGATGCTGCTGGGGCGGCACGCGCAGGCGCTGCGGTATGCCGTACACAGCCAACTGCAGGCGCACACCCGGCAACTCGACCGCACCCACGAAACCCTGCCGCAGATGGTGGGTGCCGTGAAAACACAGGCCCGTGAACGGCTGGACCGTGCAGGTCTGCGCCTGCAATTGCTCGACCCTCGGCTGGTGCTGCAGCGTGGTTATGCCCTGCTGCAAGACGACACGGGCCAGGCGGTGGTGCACACCGCGCAGACCCGGCCCGGGCAGGCGTTGCGCGCCACCTTGTCAGACGGCACGCTGAATCTCACCGTAGGCCGTGCGGGGTGATTGAACACTTCCTACAATCGAAGCGTCGGTACAACGATTCACAAACCACGAGGAACACCATGGAACACACACTGCCACCCTTGCCATTTGCGATGGACGCACTCGCGCCGCACTACTCCAAAGAGACGCTGGAGTACCACTATGGCAAGCACCACAACGCCTATGTGGTGAACCTGAACAACCTGCAAAAAGGCACCGAGTTTGAGGCCATGACGCTGGAGGAAATCGTGAAGAAGTCCAGCGGCGGCATCTACAACAATGCAGCACAGATCTGGAACCACACGTTCTTCTGGAACTGCATGGCTCCCGCAGGTGGCGGTGAACCCTCCGGCGCGCTGGCGGATGCCATCAACGCCAAGTGGGGCAGCTATGCGGCCTTCAAGGAAGCCTTCGTGAAGTCTGCCGTGGGCAACTTCGGCTCCGGCTGGACCTGGCTGGTCAAGAAGGCTGATGGCTCGGTGGACATCGTCAACACCGGCGCTGCAGGCACCCCCCTCACCACCGCTGACAAGGCGTTGCTGACCGTGGACGTGTGGGAACACGCGTACTACATCGACTACCGCAACCTGCGCCCCAAGTTTGTCGAAACTTTCCTCGACAAGCTGGTGAACTGGAAGTTTGCCGAAGCCAACTTCGCGTAAGCGTGTAGCTCTTCCCCAAAAAAGGCCCCCACGGGCCTTTTTTTATGGGTGCAGTGCAGCATTTCTTTTGTTTTTCTGCGCGGTATGTCGAAAAAGTGCTTCGTGTTGGGTGTCAATTTTGTATTGTGGAATTTGGCTGCAAAAATGCGGATTAAGGTTATTCGGCTCAAGCAAAATCACGCTACGTCAGCCCTGTGACTGCGCGTCTGGATGCCGACGAACCGGCATGTCTTCCTTTTTTTACCTGAGATAAGAGATGAGCAACCAGCAATCCACCATCATCTACACCCTGACCGACGAAGCACCGCGTCTCGCCACGAGCGCCTTTTTGCCCGTCGTCAGCACGTTCACAGCTCCGGCTGGTATCCATATCGCCACCAGCGATATTTCGGTGGCGGGCCGTGTTCTGGGCTCGTTTCCTGAATACCTGAGCGAAGCACAACGCGCGCCAGACAACCTGGCCGAACTGGGCAAGCTGACGCTTAAAGCCGAAGCCAACATCATCAAGCTGCCCAACATCAGCGCCTCCGTCGGCCAGCTGATGCTGTGTATCAAGGAGCTGCAGGCCAAGGGTTACCCCATTCCTGACTACCCAGAGAACCCACAGACCGACGCAGAAAAAGACATCCGCGCGCGCTACAACAAGTGCACTGGCTCTGCTGTGAACCCCGTGCTGCGTGAAGGCAACTCCGACCGCCGCGCCCCTGCCGCCGTCAAGAACTACGCCCGCAAGAATCCACACAGCATGGCCGAGTGGAGCCAGGCCTCGCGCTCACACGTGTCGCACATGCACGCCGGCGACTTCTACCACGGCGAAAAGTCCATCACGCTGGACAAGGCCCGCGACGTGAAGATGGAGCTGA
>JAGOEY010000119.1:0-4008 GCA_017997515.1 Burkholderiaceae bacterium
GCACGCCACAGCATCACCGGCACGTCCCGTTTGCCGACCACCGGGCGCGTCTGCAGGGTGGTGTAGCCCTGGGCTTCGATGTGGTCGAGGATACGCAGCCCGCCTTGCACCACCAGCCGCAGCTCCCAGCCTGCGCGGCCGGGCACAGCGTGCACCAGTTTTGAGCCTTTTAGCATCGTAGCGCCCGCCCACTGTGCGCAGTCAGCTATCAAATTTGTAGTTTCAGGTGTTTGGCGCAACGCCAGCAGGTCGGCCTGCTGCACGCCAAAGCGGGCGCAGTCTTCGGCCGTGAAGTAATACCGCCGCCGCGGGATGTCGCGGGTCGGGTCTTGCCAGAAGTTGATGAGTTGCAGCGCGGTGCAGATGTCGTCGCTTTGCGCCAGCGATGGGGCGTCGGTCACGCCGTACAGGTGCAGCAGCAGGCGGCCCACCGGGTTGGCGGAGCGGCGGCAGTAGTCGAGTAACTCGGCGCGGGTGGCGTAGCCGTTGCCGTCGCGGGTTTTGTGCACGTCTTGCTCGAAGGCGCTGAGCAGGTCTTCAAGCAAACCGACAGGTAGGGCAAAGTCGCGGATGGCCTGGTGCAGCGGGGCAAAGACGTGGGGCCAGCGGGTTGAAAACGGCGCGTTTTCTGCCAGGTTTGCTGCCGGGTTGGCTGCGTGGGCCAGGTCAGCACGGTAGGCGGCGAGGTCGTCCAGTCGGGTCTGGGCATTGGCGTCGCCTTCGTCGGCCAGGTCGTCGGCGGTGCGTGCAAACCAGTAGATGGCGGCAATCGGTGCACGCAGCCGGGGTGGGCAGAGCCACGAGGCAACGGGGAAGTTCTCGTAATGCGCGGCGGGGTCAGGCGCATGGCTGCTGGCAGGGGAGGTGGGGGCGGTCGGAAGTGGCACGCCCGGATTGTCCACGACACGCCAGTGCGGCGAATCTGCTTGACACTGGTCGGGCGCGACAATAGATTACTAACCAGTCAGTCATTAAAATGGCGGGCTGTCCTTATTTACCGTTTTCCTTGGCCCGCCGGGGCTGGAGCGGCTTTTTCCAGCGGGTGGTTCTGCCATGTTTACTTTCACTTCTTCATTCTTGCGTGTGGGTTCTGTGGCGGCCGCGTGTGCGCTGGTGCTGGCGGCCTGCTCCCGGCCAGCGCCGCCCGAAGAGCCGGTCCGTGCGGTCAAGGTGATGACGGTGGGGGCGGGCACCTTAAATGCGGGGTATGAGTTTGCAGGTGAGGTGCGTGCCCGTGTTGAGTCACGGTTGGGGTTCCGGGTGGGCGGCAAGATCACACAACGGCAGGCCGAGCTGGGCCAGCGCGTCAAGGCGGGCCAGGTGCTGGCGCAGCTGGACCCGCAGGATTACAAGCTGGCCGCAGATGCGTCGCGTGCGCAGTTGGCTGCGGCCACTACCAACCGCGATTTGGCGGCAGCCGACTTCAAGCGTTACAGCGAGCTGAAGGCACAAAACTTCATCAGCGGGGCCGAGCTTGAGCGGCGTGAAAGCACCCTCAAGTCGGCGCAGGCGCAGCTCGACCAGGCCAATGCGCAGCTGACGGCGCAGGGCAACCAAGCGGCGTACACCACGCTGGTGGCGGATGTGTCGGGTGTGGTCACGGCCATTGAAGCCGAGCCGGGGCAGGTGGTGTCGGCCGGCACACCGGTGGTGCGCATTGCGCAAGACGGCCCACGGGACGTGGTGTTCTCCGTGCCCGAAGACAAGGTGGCGGCACTGCGGCTGGGCTCACCCGTGGCGGTGCATGCATGGGCCAGTGACAAGGCTTTGAGCGGCACGGTGCGTGAAGTGGCGGCCAGCGCCGACCCGGTTACACGAACGTTTGCGGTGAAGGTAGGGCTGGATGCCACCGAGGCTGCCCCGGCTTTGGGCTCCACCGTGACGGCGCAGCCCCAGGCGCTGGCGCATGGCGCAACCCCGGTCATCAAGCTGCCCACCACGGCACTGCGCCAGGATGGCACGGCGACTGCGGTGTGGGTGCTGGAGCCCACCAGCATGACGGTGCGCTCGCAGCCGGTGCAGATTGCCACCGCTGATGGCAATGAGGCGGTGATTGCCAGCGGTTTGACGCCGGGTATGCAGGTGGTGTCCGCCGGGGTACATGTGTTGTCGCCAGGGCAAAAAGTGACGCTGTACCAACCGAAAGGCCAGCCCCCTGTGGTGCCGGGCCAGCCTGCTGCGGCTACAGTACCCACAGCTGCCACCGCTGCAGCTTCTGCCGCAGTGAAGTGAGGCGGCCATGACGCAGGAACAACCCAAAGACCACTTCAACCTGTCGCGTTGGGCGCTGGAGCACCCGGCGCTCACGCGTTACCTGATGGTGGTGCTGATGCTGCTGGGTTTTGCAGCCTACTTCCAGCTGGGGCAGGACGAAGACCCGCCTTTCACCTTCCGGGCCATGGTGGTGCGCACCTACTGGCCGGGGGCCACAGCGCAGCAGGTGGCCGAGCAGGTCACCGACAAGCTGGAGCGCACGCTGCAGGAGGTGCCTTACGCCGACAAGATCCGCAGCTACTCGAAGCCGGGTGAGTCGCAAATCATTTTTCAGATCAAAGACTCGTCAAAGCCTGGGGATGTGCCCAACGTCTGGTATTCGGTGCGCAAGAAGATTGGCGACATGCGCTATACCTTGCCCGCAGGTGTGCAGGGGCCGTTTTTTAACGACGACTTTGGTGATGTGTACGGTGTGATCTACGCGCTGGAGTCGGATGGCTTCAGTTACGCCGAGACCAAGGTGTTTGCCGACGATGTGCGTCAGCGCCTGCTGCGCGTGCCAGACGTGGCCAAAGTTGAATTGTTTGGGGTACAGGACGAGAAGTTCTATATCGAAATCTCGCAGAAGCGCCTGGCGCAGCTGGGCCTGGACATGAATGCCGTGTTGGCCCAGCTGGGCCAGCAGAACGCCGTGGAGAGTGCCGGTGCCGTGCAGACGCCGCTGGACATGGTGCAGGTGCGGGTGGCGGGCCAGTTCAACGCGATCGAGCAGTTGGAAGCCATGCCGATCCGGGGCAGCTCGGGCAACCAGCTGCGCCTGGGCGACATCGCCACCATCCAGCGTGGGTATGTGGACCCTCCGGCTGTGAAGGTGCGCCACCAGGGGCAGGAGGTGATTGCGCTGGGTGTGTCGATGGCCAAGGGCGGCGACATCATCAAGCTGGGCAAGTCGCTGGAGACCACGTTTGCCGACATCGAAAAAGCACTCCCGGCAGGCGTGCGCCTGGTGCAGGTGCAGGACCAGCCCAAGTCAGTGACCGCCTCGGTCAGCGAGTTTGTGAAAGTGCTGATCGAGGCCGTGGTGATTGTGCTGGCGGTGAGTTTTATTGCGCTGGGCCTGCACAAAAGGCCGGGGCAGCATCCCATTTGGCGGCGTTACACGCTGGATATCCGCCCGGGGCTGGTGGTGGGTATCACCATTCCTTTGGTGCTGGCCGTCACCTTTCTGGCCATGTGGTACTGGGGTATCGGCCTGCACAAGATATCGCTGGGCTCCCTCATCATTGCGCTGGGCCTGCTGGTGGATGACGCCATCATTGCGGTCGAAATGATGGTGCGCAAGATGGAGGAGGGCTACGACAAGGTACGGGCCGCCACCTTTGCGTATGAAATTACCGCCATGCCGATGCTGACGGGCACGCTGATAACAGCGGTGGGCTTTTTGCCGATTGGGCTGGCCAAGTCCACCACAGGCGAATACACCTTTGCCATCTTCGCGGTGACGGTGATTGCGCTGGTGCTGAGCTGGTTTGTGTCGGTGTACTTTGTGCCTTACCTCGGCACCTTGCTGCTGCGGGTGCCCCCGCATTTGCAGGAGGCCATGGACGCAGGCCACACCGGCCCGCACGAGATGTTCGACAGCCCGTTCTACAACGTGTTCCGCAGAACCGTGAACTGGTGTGTGGCGCACCGCTGGACCACGATTGGCCTGACGGTGCTGATTTTTGCGCTGGGCATTGTGGGTATGGGGCGGGTGCAGCAGCAGTTCTTCCCCGATTCCAGCCGGCCCGAAAT
>JAGOEY010000119.1:4108-5960 GCA_017997515.1 Burkholderiaceae bacterium
GCCCAGGGCTTTGCCGGTTACCGCATCGAGGTGGCCGGTGCGGTGGAGGAGAGCAGCAAGGGCTCGGCCTCCATCGTGGCGGGTGTGCCCATCATGCTGTTCCTGACCTTTACGCTGCTGATGCTGCAGTTGCAGAGCTTCAGCCGGGCAATGCTGGTGTTCCTGACCGGGCCACTGGGTATTGCCGGGGTGGCGGGGGCTTTGCTGTTGCTGGGGCGGCCTTTTGGGTTCGTTGCGTTGCTGGGGGTGATTGCCCTGATGGGCATGATCCAGCGCAATTCGGTGATCCTGATCGACCAGATCGAGCAGGACCGCGCCAGGGGTGTGCCCACCTGGGATGCCATTGTCGAATCGGCGGTGCGCCGCCTGCGGCCCATCGTGCTGACGGCGGCTGCCGCCGTGCTGGCGATGATCCCGCTGTCGCGCAGCGTGTTCTGGGGGCCGATGGCCGTGGCCATCATGGGGGGGCTGGTTGTGGCCACTGTTTTGACCCTGTTGGCACTGCCCGCCATGTATGCCGCATGGTTTCGCGTCAAACGGGAGCCCGTAGCAGGGTAAAATCTAGGGTTGACCGATTTCAAGCAGTCAATTGGGGCGGGCAGGGCAACCTGCAAACCCCGGTGAATTGCTGGTTTCTCTGAAACCGCGCGGGTGGCGAAATTGGTAGACGCACCAGGTTTAGGTCCTGACGCTGGCAACAGTGTGGGGGTTCGAGTCCCCCCCCGCGCACCATCATTTTTAGATTTAAATTCACTTTTGAAGATTCGCGAACGCAGCCAGTGGCTGCTTCGCCATACCAGGAGCAGACCATGACCGTAAATGTTGAGACCCTCGAGAAGCTGGAACGCAAGATCACGCTGACGCTGCCTGTGGGCATCATCCAGTCCGAAGTCGACGCGCGTCTGAAGAAGATCGCACGTACTGCGAAGATGGACGGTTTCCGCCCCGGCAAGGTGCCTATGAACGTTGTGGCCCAGCGTTATGGCTACTCCATCCAGTACGAAGTCATGAACGACAAGGTCGGTGAGGCTTTTGCCGTTGCCGCCAACGAAGCCAAGCTGCGTGTCGCCGGTCAGCCCCGCATCACCGAAAAAGAGTCTTCGCCTGAAGGCGAACTGGCGTTTGACGCCGTGTTCGAGGTGTACCCAGAAGTCCAGATCGCCGACTTGGCTGCTGCCGAAGTAGAAAAAATCTCTGCCGACGTGTCGGACGAGGCCATCGACAAGACGCTGGACATCCTGCGCAAACAACGCCGCACCTTCGCCCTGCGCCCCGCAGATGGCAAGGCCGAAGACAGCGACCGCGTGACGGTCGATTTCGAAGGCAAGATCGACGGCGAAACCTTCCAGGGCGGCAAGGCAGAAGACTTCCAGTTCCTGGTGGGCGAAGGCCAGATGCTCAAGGAATTTGAAGAAGCCGTGCGTGGCATGAAGTCCGGCGAAAGCAAGACGTTCCCACTGGCTTTCCCCGCCGACTACCACGGCAAGGATGTGGCTGGCAAAGAAGCCGACTTCATGGTCACGGTCAAGAAAATCGAGTCCGCCCGCCTGCCCGAAATCAACGAAGCCTTGGCCAAATCCCTCGGTATTGGTGATGCCACGGTTGAAGGCCTGCGCGCCGACATCAAGAAGAACCTGGAGCGTGAAGTCAAGTTCCGCCTGTTGGCCCGCAACAAAAACGCCGTCATGGACGCGCTGATTGCCAACGCCACCCTGGACTTGCCCAACTCGAGCGTTCAGGCTGAAATTGACCGCATGGTGGAAGGTGCCCGCGCTGACCTGAAGCAACGCGGCATCAAGGACGCTGACAAGGCCCCGATTCCTGCGGACATCTTCCGCGAACAAGCCGAGCG
>JAGOEY010000120.1 GCA_017997515.1 Burkholderiaceae bacterium
CTGCACCAGGTCACCATCGTCATGAGCGACCGCGGCCTGCCCAAGTCGTACCGCCACATGCACGGTTTTGGCAGCCACACTTTCAGCTTCCTGAACGCACAAAACGAACGTTTCTGGGTCAAGTTCCACCTCGTGACACAACAAGGCATTGAGAACCTGACCGATGCCGAAGCCGCGGCCATTGTGGGCAACGACCGCGAAAGCCACCAGGCCGACCTGCTCAACGCCATCGACAACGGTGACTTCCCACGCTGGAACCTGAAGATCCAGGTCATGCCGGAAAAAGACGCCGCCAGTTACCACATCAACCCGTTCGACCTGACCAAGGTCTGGCCACACGGCGACTACCCCCTCATCGACGTCGGTGTGCTGGAGCTGAACCGCAACCCCGAGAACTACTTTGCCGAGGTGGAACAACTCGCGTTCTCCCCCGCCAACGTGGTGCCCGGCATCAGTTTCTCGCCCGACAAGATGCTGCAGTCGCGCTTGTTCTCGTACGGCGATGCGGCGCGTTACCGCCTGGGTGTGAACCACCACCAGATTCCCGTGAACGCACCCCGCTGCCCGGTACACAGCTACCACCGCGACGGCAGCATGCGGGTGAACAGCAACAACGGCAGCGAAGTCGGTTATGAGCCCAACAGCAAAGGCGCACTGCAGGAGCAGCCCGAGTTCCGCGAACCACCGCTGTCACTGGAAGGTGCAGCCGACCACTGGAACCACCGCGAGGATGACGACTACTACTCACAACCCGGCAACCTGTTCCGCCTGATGACGCCAGCGCAGCAGCAGGTGCTGTTCGAGAACACGGCCCGCAACGTGGGTGGTGCATCCAAACCCATCCAGCAGCGCCACATCGACAACTGCACCAAGGCCGACCCGGCCTATGGCGCAGGTGTGGCGGCGGCATTACAACGGCTGGCACCGTAAACAGGGCGGCGGTTCATCCACAAGGCGCATGGCCCAGGCCATGCGCCTTTTTTCATGGAAGCGGCGCTGCGCTTCGTATGATGGTGAGATACCTACAAGGAGACACCACCATGAGCACCCGTTACCCAGCGCCCGCACTGGAAAACCTGCCCGACGACATCCGCGCACGTATCCTGGAAGTGCAAGAGAAGTCAGGCTTCATCCCCAACGTGTTCCTGGCATTTGCGCGACGCCCGGCCGAATGGCGCGCCTTCTTTGCCTACCACGACGCCCTGATGCTGCGCGAGGAAAGCCATCTCACCAAGGGCGACCGCGAGATGATCATCACCACCACCAGCGCGGCCAACCAGTGCGTGTACTGCGTGGTGGCGCATGGCGCGATTTTGCGGATCTATGAGAAGAAACCCCTGGTGGCCGACCAGGTGGCGGTGAACTACCGCAAGGCCGACATCACACCCCGCCAGCGCACCATGCTCGACTTTGCGATGAAGGTCTGCGAACGCTCACACGAGATTGAAGAGGCCGACTTTGCGCCACTTCACGCCCATGGTTTTGACGACGAAGACATCTGGGACATTGCGGCCATCACGGCGTTTTTTGGCCTGTCCAACCGCATGGCCAGCTTCGCGAGCATGATGCCCAACCCCGAGTTCTACCTGCTGGGTCGCACACCGAAACAGAAAAAGTCAGATTGAATGACAGCGCTCCCTCTGGAGGCGATGCGAAGCAAGCCAAAATTCCAGCGGGTGCCGTGGAACCGGCTTTGCCGGGCCACTGGCACCGCCCCCTGCAAGGGGGTAGGAGTAGCGGAACGAAGTCCGCGAAGCCTGGGGGTGTTACTTGAAGTCCGCTGAGAACTGAAACATGAGTGCCGAGTTGCCCAGCACATTCACCTGTGCAGACCACATCGGAGTGAACTGCCAGCCCAGGCTGAACACAGCGCCGGGTGAAAAGCCGTTGTGGTTCAGAGGCACTTTGTCCTGGTAAGGCTCCTTGTAGCCGTACAGCAGCCCCACCGTCCACTGCGCAAACAGTTTGTTTTGCGAAAAGATGTTGTCGTAGCGTTTGCCGCCGTACAGGTAACCGCTGGGCTGCCCGAAGGAGTTGCGGAAATACGAGCCACCCCACACCACATTGTCAGTACCCTGGCGCTCCAGCCCGACCATGTACACATCGCGGTGGTCCGGGTCTTTGGACCAGTGGTAGGTGTAGGGAGACGCCATCACGCGCCAAGTGGGGCCATTCGCAGCCACAGCCACCGAGCTGGCGGCCGCTCCGGCATCGGCCGTTTGTGCAAAAACAGTGCTGCTTGCTCACAGAACGCACAGGCCCATGGTCAGTGTGGTTATTTTCATGCGGGTGATTGTCGCCAGATTTCCCCCGGTTTTGAATGGCAACACCGAATTTCTGTGCAAGGGTTGCCGGCTATGAAAGTAACAGCTGACGCATCCAGTCTGGCAGCGTTTGGGCTTTTTGCTTCGGAAAGTCAACCCAGATGGTGGTCGCCCCACCCGCTGCGTAAATGGTGCCGGGCTGGTCAGTGCGTTCCATCGTGCCCCAGGTTTCAAAGGTGGTGCGCCCCACGTCACTGACGTAGAGTTTGATGCGCACATCCCCTGGGTATTCAAGCTGTTTGTAGAAATTGCAGAACGCATTCACGATGACCGGCCCTTCACCATCGGGGGCCGGTTTGCAGCCAATGGCATAGAGCCAGTCGATACGCACCGTTTCAAGGTAACGGAAATAGGACGCGTTGTTGACATGGCCCATGGCGTCCATATCGCCCCAGCGGATGGGCAGCAGGGCCTCGTGCACCAGTTTTTTCTGTTCAGGGATTTCGATCTTCATGCAGCGTCCATTTGCTATCAATTAAATAGCTGAATGCGCACGTTGGTTGTGCGCTGCAGCCATTTTTTATTCAGATTTTCTGTGTTTACAGTGCAAACCCATCGTCTGCCGCAATGATGGCGCCGTTCACAAAATGGCTTTGGGCACTGGCCAGCAACACCACCAGGGCATCCAGATCCTCCGGTTTGCCGACCCGTTTGCGCGGCAGCATGTTGACCAGCTTCTGGCCCTGTTCGGTTTGCCAGTGGTGGTGGTTGATCTCGGTGTCGATGTAGCCGGGGCAAATCGCGTTCACGTTGATGCCGTGTTTGCCCCATTCCAGCGCCATGGCTTTGGTCATCTGGATCACCGCCGCCTTGCTCATGCAGTACGCACCAATCTGCGGCAGCACCTTGAGCCCGGCCATACTCGCAATGTTGATGATGCGCCCGCCGGTGTAGCTGCCCGGTGCCGTGCCCTGCGCTCGGGCCAGCATGCGTTTGCCCACCTCCTGCGCCATAAAGAAGGCACCACGCACATTGGTGTCGAAGATGTAGTCAAAGTCCCCCTCGGTCACGTCCTGGATACGTTGGGTGGTGCTGACACCCGAGTTGTTGACCAGAATGTCGATCGACCCCACCTCGGTTTCGGCGTGGGCCACAGCGGCCTTGATGCTGTGGCGGTCGGTCACGTCCAGCTCCATCACATGGGCGTCGCCGCCCTCACCTTCAATGTGGGCCCGCAGCGCCTTGAGTTTGTCCACCCGGCGGCTGGCCAGCACCACGGCAGCCCCGGCCTGGGCCAGCGCACGGGCAAACTGCGCCCCCAGCCCGCTGGATGCACCGGTGACAAAAGCAACCCGGCCTGAAAGATCGATGGTGTAAGCCATTAAAGTCTCCTCACTAATCTTCACGGTGAAACGCCGTCCGCAGGCGACAGGCGCAACGAATAAAATCGGCGACGATGCTGGCGACCGCAGCCTCCCCGTAAAACATTATCAAGCGAGACGCTTCCACGATGACACAAGACGAAATCCTCAGCACCTACGGCCCTCGCGAAGCCATGGAATACGACGTGGTGGTGGTGGGTGGGGGCCCCGGTGGTCTGGCCACAGCCATCCGCCTTAAACAGCTGGCCGCCAAGAACGGCACCGATGTGTCGGTGGTGGTGCTCGAAAAAGGCTCGGAACCCGGTGCCCACATCCTGTCGGGCGCCATCATGGACCCCAAGGCGCTGACCGAGTTGTTCCCCGACTGGAAGAAGCGCGGCGCGCCGCTCAACCAGCCCGTGACCGACGACGCCTATGTGTTCCTCGGCGAAAAAGCCAGCATGCGGGTGCCCAACATCTTCCTGCCACCGTTCGCGCACAACCACGGCAACTACATCGTGAGCCTGGGTGCCGTCACCAAGTGGATGGCCGACCAGGCCGAAGCGCTGGGTGTGGAAATATTCCCCGGCTTCCCCGCAGCAGAGGTGCTGTACGGTGAAGACGGTGCTGTCAAAGGTGTCGCCACCGGCAACATGGGTGTGGGCAAGGACGGCGAACCGACCGAGAACTTCCAGCTTGGCATGGAACTGCTGGGCAAATACACCGTGTTTGCCGAAGGTGCACGCGGCAACCTGGGCAAACAACTCATCGAAAAGTTCAAGCTCGACGAAGGCCGTGACCCGCAAAGCTGGGGCCTCGGCATCAAGGAGCTGTGGGAGATTGACCCCAGCCGCCACAAGCCCGGTTTTGTGATGCACACCGCGGGCTGGCCCATGGCGTCCGACACCTACGGCGGTGCGTTCCTGTACCACCTGGAAGACAACAAGGTCGCCCTGGGTTTTGTCACCGGCCTGGGTTACACCAACCCGTACCTGAGCCCGTTTGAAGAGTTCCAGCGCTGGAAGACCCACCCCAACGTGCGTTACTACTTCGAAAACGCCCAGGGTGAAGTCACTGCCAAACGCCTGTCTTATGGCGCGCGCGCCATCAACGCCAGCGGTATCAACGCACTGCCCAAAACTGTGTTCCCGGGCGGCGCACTGGTGGGCTGCAACGCGGGTTACCTCAACGTGAGCCGCATCAAGGGCAGCCATGCCGCCATCAAGACCGGCATGCTCGCGGCAGACGCTGCTTACGAAGCCGTGCTGGCTGGACGCCAGCACGACGAACTCAGCGCCTACCCCGAAGCGTTTGAGCAAAGCTGGCTCTATACCGAGCTGAACAAGGACCGCAACTTCAAGAACTGGTTCAAGTACGGGCTGACCACAGCCACGCTGATGAACGGTTTTGAACAATTCGTGCTGCGCGGCCACATCCCGTGGACGCTGCGCCGCGAGAAACCCGACCACGCGTACCTGAAACCCGCCGCCGAATGTAAACCCATCGTCTACCCCAAGCCCGATGGCAAGCTTACTTTTGACCGCCTCTCCAGCGTGTTCATCAGCAACACCAACCACGAAGAGCAGCAGCCCGCCCACCTGACGCTGAAAGACGCGTCGGTGCCAGTGAACATCAACCTGGCCAAATATGCCGGGCCCGAGGCGCGTTACTGCCCCGCCGGGGTGTACGAGTTCGTCAAGAACCCGGACAACTCCGACCGCCTGCAGATCAATGCGCAGAACTGCGTTCACTGCAAGACCTGCGACATCAAGGACCCAACGCAGAACATCGTGTGGGTGACCCCTGAAGGTGGTGGTGGTCCGAACTATTCGGGCATGTAACAACACCCGCTCGCACCCACCAAGGCGGCACCCCTGTTAACGGGGGCGCCGCCTTTTTTTGTGGCTGCATCGGTGTAAGTCCCGAAGCACGCCGGGCCGGCTTCATGCATATTGGGTGTTTCGTCTTTTCATAACACCTCAGGAGACTCCATGGCATTCAGCAAACTCGTCGCCAGCATGACTCTTGGTCTGGGCCTGGTGGCCGCCAGCGCCAGCCTGCACGCACAGACCACGATGAAGATCAGCATCTCCACCGCCCAGAACTCGCACCAGGGCGTGGCGATCGACACCTTCGCCAAGGAAGTCGCTGCGCGCACGGGGGGCCGTTACAAGGTGGAAACCTTCTACAACGGATCGCTGGGCGGCGAGCGTGAATCCATCGAGGCCGTGCAGCTCGGCACGCAAGAGCTGGCTTTCTCCTCCACCGGCCCGGTGCCCAACTTCGTGCCAGACGCCAAGATCCTCGACGTGCCCTTCCTGT
>JAGOEY010000121.1 GCA_017997515.1 Burkholderiaceae bacterium
AGGCCGATGCCTTTGCCGCAGCCATGGCGGCTGAGACGGGTGCGTCCGGCATCTGGGCGGGTTTCAACGTACACCTGTCGGCCAATATGCTGCTGGAAGCGGCGGCGCTGACCACGCAGATCAACGGCCAAGTGATCCCTTCCGATGTGCCGGGCAGCATGGCCATGGCCGTGCGCCAGCCTGCCGGGGTGGTGCTGGGCATCGCACCGTGGAATGCGCCTGTGATTCTGGCCACGCGGGCCATTGCCACGCCGCTGGCCTGCGGCAATACCGTGGTGCTCAAGGGCTCGGAACTGTGCCCGGCCACCCACGGCCTGATCATTGAGGCCCTGCAGGAAGGCGGACTGCCCCCGGGCGTGGTGAACTTTGTCACCAACGCACCCGAGGATGCGGGCACCGTGGTCGAGGCCATGGTGGCGCACCCAGCCGTGCGCCGCGTGAACTTCACCGGCTCCACCCGCGTGGGCCGCATCATTGGCCAGACCTGCGCCAAGTACCTTAAACCGGCGATTTTGGAGCTGGGCGGCAAGGCACCGTTCCTGGTGCTGGACGATGCCGATATTGATGCCGCCGTGGCCGGTTGCACCTTTGGGGCGTTTGCCAATTCGGGCCAGATCTGTATGTCCACCGAGCGCATCATTGTTGATGAGGCCGTGGCCGAGGAATTTCTGGCCAAGCTGGTGGCCCGCGCCACCACGCTGCCGCTGGGCGACCCGCGCCAGGGGCCGGTGGTGCTGGGGTCGGTGGTGGACATGACCACCGTGGCCCGTGTCAATGAACTGATCGACGATGCCCTGGCCAAAGGGGCCAAGCTGCTGTGCGGCGGCAAAGCCAGCAATACGCTGATGCCCGCCACGCTGATCGACGGCGTGACACCCGAGATGCGCATTTTTCGCGAGGAGACCTTTGCCCCGGTCAAGGCCATCGTGCGCGTGCGCGGCGAAGAACAGGCCATTGCCATGGCCAATGACAACGAGTTCGGCCTGTCCTCGGCCGTCTACACCCGCGATGCAGCCCGTGGCTGGCGCGTGGCGGCCCGTATTGAGGCGGGTATCTGCCACGTCAATGGCCCCACCGTCCACGACGAGGCACAGATGCCTTTTGGCGGCGTGAAGAACTCGGGCTACGGCCATTTTGGAGGGCAGGCTGGGATTGATGCCTTCACCGATACGCGCTGGATCACCGTGCAGACGCAGCCGCGTGCGTATCCCTTCTGATATTCAAAAGGCCCTTGCCCGCACTTTCAAGGAGAACTATTCAATGTCCTTTTCCCTTTCTTCCACTTGCCGCTGGGCGCTGGCAGCCGGTCTGTCGGGCATGGCGCTGGCGGCCACTGCGGCCCCGCCGCAAACGATTGGCCCCGGCCAGCGCTACTACGAAAAGATCTGCGCCAAGTGCCACGAGGCCGGCATCGGCCCCGTACTCAAGGGCCGGAGCCTGTCGCCCGAAACCGTGATCGCCTTTGCCCGTATCGGGGTGAATGCCATGCCCGCGTTCCGCGTCACCGATATCGACGACGCCACCCTGCGCGACGTGGGGGTGTACCTGTCCCAAACCCCGGTGCCGCCACCGGCGGCCGCCAAACCGTGAGCGGAGGGCATGTGATGCACAGTGATCGCCGTTTCCTTCTGAAAAGCCTGGCGGCAACCGGCCTGGCCATCTCCGGCGTGGGCTGGGGAGCGTGGGCGCAGGCAACGCCTTTGGCGGGCCTGCCGTCCGGGGCTGCCCCCATGGACGCCGCCGCTGACGTGCTGGCGCTGACTTCCGGCCTGCCCGCCAGTGCCGGAGCGGGCGTTCTGGACAGCGCCTTCATCACCGGCGTGCGCAGCGCCGCGCAAACGGTCCGCCATACCGCCTTGCAGGGGCTGGACAGCGCTCCCTTCCAGCGCTTGGGCCAGTTGCTCGGCGATGAGCGCAGCACCTTGCTGGTGGGCCTGCTGGACGATGCCAGTGCCACGCTGGTGCTGGATTTGGTGCGCTCTGCGGGTGGCCGCGTTCTGAGCGAACAAACCCATCGCATCGACGGCGATGCCGCTGCCTGGACGCAAGCGTTGGGCCAGGCGCTGGCACTGGGCCAGCCTGTGCCAGCCGCCCCCATGGCCGCTGGTGCTACTGCCCGCGTCGCCTTCCGCTGCCTGATTTAAGAAAGACATAGAGCATGACAAGCAAATACATGGCCTTGCCCCAGGGCATGAGCGAAAACCAGTTCGATGCCGCCATTGCCCGCTTCCAGGCGGCCCTGGGCGCGGAGAACGTGCTGATCGACGGCGACGTGGTGCGCCCCTACAACAAGGTGATGATGGCCGTGCCCAGCGAGGAGCACACGCCGTCCGCCGTGGTCACTGCCACCACGGTGGAACAGGTGCAGGAGGTCGTCAAGATCTGCAACGAGTTCAAGGTGCCGGTCTGGACCATCTCCACCGGGCGCAACTTCGGCTACGGCTCTGCCGCCCCGGTACAGCGCGGCCAGGTGGTGCTGGATCTGCGCAAGATGAACAAGATCCTCCACGTCGATCCCGAGCTGTGCACCGCCCTGGTCGAACCGGGCGTGACCTACCAGCAGCTCTACGACTACCTGGAAGAGAACAACATCCCGCTGATGCTGTCCTTCTCCGCCCCCTCGGCCATTGCCGGCCCGCTGGGCAACACCATGGACCGTGGCGTGGGCTACACCCCGTATGGCGAGCACTTCCTGATGCAGTGCGGCATGGAGGTGGTGCTGGCCAATGGCGACGTTTATCGCACCGGCATGGGGTCGGTCAAGGGCGACAAGGCCTGGCAGGTGTTCAAGTGGGGCTACGGCCCGACGCTGGACGGCATGTTCACCCAGTCCAACTACGGCATCTGCACCAAGATGGGCTTCTGGCTGATGCCCAAGCCGCCGGTGTTCAAGCCGTTTGAAATCCAGTTCGACGAGGACAGCGACATCAACGAGATCGTCGAATTCATCCGCCCGCTGCGCATTGCCCAGATCATTCCGAACTCGGTGGTGATCGCTGGCCTGCTGTGGGAAGCGGCGACCTGCAACACCCGCCGCTCCGACTACCTCTCCACCCCCGGGGCCACGCCGGATCACATCCTCAAGCAAATCCAGAAGGACAAGCATCTGGGCGCCTGGAACGTCTATTGCGCCCTGTACGGAACGCCGGAACAGGTGGAGGTGAATTTCAACATCGTCAAGGGTGCCCTGAAGAAGCTGGGCAAAGGCCGCCTGATCACCCAGGAAGAAGCGGGCGACACCCAGCCCTTCAAATACCGCTCGCAGCTCATGTCCGGTGTGCCGAACCTGCAGGAGTTCGGCCTGTACAACTGGCGTGGGGGCGGTGGTTCGATGTGGTTCGCCCCGGTGTCGCAGGCACGCGGCAGCGAGTGCGATGCACAGTACGGCCTGGCCAAGCAGATCCTGAACAAGCACGGCCTGGACTACGTGGGCGAGTTCATCGTCGGCTGGCGCGACATGCACCACGTCATCGACGTGCTGTACGACCGCTCCAGCCCCGAGGAAACCCAACGCGCCAACGCCTGCTTCAACGAATTGCTAGACGAGTTCGAAAAGCGCGGTTACGCCGTGTACCGGGTGAACACCGCTTTCCAGGAGCGTGTTGCACAGAGCTACGGCCCCGTCAAACGCAAGCTCGAACAGACGCTCAAACGCGCCCTGGACCCCAACGGCATCCTGGCGCCGGGCAAGTGCGGCATCGATATTTGAATTCAAAGCGCAGCAACCGATGGCACTACGCCCTGCACGCAACGGCAGGGCGCAGTGCCTGTGTTACGGGCTGCATACAGGAGACAAGATGAAAGCATCACAACTTGCCGGCGCTGCTGCGCTGGCCGCCTGGCTGGCCGCGGGCAATGCCTGGGCGGACGGGCACTACACCCCCGGGGTGGAAGGCCTGCAGGGCGCCAGCGTGCCTGGCCCTGGCGTGTATTACCTGGGCTATCTGGTGAACTACGACATCGACAGCCTGCGTGCGCCGGGCAGCAGCGCCGACATTCCCGGGCGCAATACCGGCACCGTCACGGCCCTGGCCAACCGTGTCGTCTGGATGACGGGCCACAAGCTGCTGGGCGCCGATTACGGCATGGAAACCATCGTGCCGGTCATGCGCACGTCGCTCACGTTCAACACGCCGGGCATCTCGGATTCGCGCTCCGGCGTGGGCGATGTCTACCTGGGGCCGCTGGTGCTGGGCTGGCACGGCCCGCAGTGGGATGCCGTGGCCGCTGCCGGGCTGTGGCTGGACAACGCCAGCGACAGCTATCCGGCTTCGCCCGGCAAGGGCTTCAAGAGCACCATGCTGACGGGCGGCGTGACCTATTACTTCGACGGGGCCAAGACCATTTCCGGCTCGGCCCTGGCGCGGTACGAGTTCAACGGCAAGAAAGACGGCGGCTTTCGCCCCGGCCAGCAACTGACGCTGGAGTGGGGCCTGGGCAAATCCTTCGGCAGCTTTTCTGCCGGTGCGGTCGGCTACAGCCAGTGGCAGACCAGCAACGACAAAGGGCCGGGCGCCAGCGACGACCGCGCCCGCCGCTATGCGCTGGGGGCGGAGGTGGTGTACCCCGTCCCTGGTGCCGGCATCTTCCTGAAAGGCGCGGCCTACAAGGAGTTCAGCGCCCGGGGCGGCAGCGAGCCGCAGACCAGGGGCACGCTGGTGCGCTTGAGCCTGGTGAAGGCGTTTTAACGATCTCCACCGTTGCAACGCCTGCCTTTCCCCTGAAACCGTCACACCCGCGAAGGCGGGTGTGACGGAGGAGATGGAGGGGTGTTTATTTAAAAATAAGAGCTTCTTCCACTTGATAAATAAGGGATTCAGATATTTTTATATCTGAATCCCTTTGTTTATAGGTGGAAGCAGCTCTCTTTTATGTCCCGGCCAGCATCACGCCGCGTTCAGTTGCTGCTCCAGCTGGTGCAGCACGCGGTAGCAGGGCAGCACCTGGGCGATGCTGGCGTTGGGCTCGCGCCCTTCGCGGATGGCGGCGAAGAATTCGCGGTCTTGCAGCTCGATGCCGTTCATGCTGACGGCCACCTGGCTCACGTCAATCTTTTCTTCCTTGCCGTTGAACAGGTCGTCATAGCGGGCGATGTAGGTGGCGCTGTCGCCGATGTAGCGGAAGAAGGTGCCCAGCGGGCCGTCGTTGTTGAACGACAGCGACAGCGTGCAGATGGCCCCGTTGGCCGCCTTGAGCTGAATGCTCATGTCCATGGCGATGCCCAGTGTGGGGTGAATCGGCCCCTGCAAGGCGTTGGCCTGCACGATGGGGCTGCCCGCCTGGTAGGCAAACAGGTCCACGGTGTGCGCGGCGTGGTGCCACAGCAGGTGGTCGGTCCAGCTGCGCGGCTGGCCCAGGGCGTTCATGTTGGTGCGGCGGAAAAAATAGGTCTGCACATCCATTTGCTGGATGTTGAACTCCCCCGCCGTCACTTTCTGGTGCACGTACTGGTGGCTGGGATTGAAGCGGCGTGTGTGGCCGCACATGGCAACCAGCCCGGTCTGCTGTTGCAGGGCCAGGACGTTTTCGCCCTCGGCCAGCACGTCGCACAGGGGGATTTCCACCTGCACGTGCTTGCCCGCTTCCAGGCAGGCGATGGTTTGGCTGGCGTGCATCTGCGTGGGGGTGCAGAGGATAACCGCGTCCACTTCCTTGATTGCCAGGCTGTCGGCCAAGTCGGTGGTGACGTGTTTGATCCCGTATTTATCGGCCACTTCCTGGGTTTTGGCCAGGTCGCGGCTGATGAGGGAGACGACTTGCACGTCCGGAATATTTTTAATGCCGTCCAGGTGTTTGATGCCGAAGGCACCAGCCCCGGCCAGGGCTACTTTGATGGTCATATGAGTCTCCGTAGAGCCGCCTCAAGGAGGCGAAGGCCCCCTTGGGGGGCAGTGAATACACGAAG
>JAGOEY010000122.1 GCA_017997515.1 Burkholderiaceae bacterium
CCTGCATGTTGCGGCGCAGCTGCGCGGCATTGGCGGCCTCCTTGATCAGGTCGAGTTCGTCGTGCAGGTAGTTGTCGAATTCGGCCACCACCTGGCGCGGCTTCAGGCGTTTGCCGTCGGCGCTGAGTTTTTCCACCCAACCCGCCATGGTGCGCATCAGCTGCAGGTCTTTCTCGATGGCCGGGCGCATGCCGGGGCGCAAGACCTTGACGGCCACATCACGCAACTGGCCCGTGCGGTCGCGGATGGTGGCAAAGTGCACCTGTGCAATAGAGGCGCTGGCCACGGGCACACGTTCGAAATGGGCAAACACCTCGTCCACCGGACGCCGGAACGAACGCTCGATGGTGGCGATGGCAATGGCGGGGTCAAACGGCGGCACCCGGTCTTGCAGCAGCATCAGCTCGTCGGCGATGTCCTGCGGCATCAGGTCGCGCCGGGTGGACAACATCTGACCCAGTTTCACAAAGATGGGGCCCAACCGCTCCAGCGCCTCACGTAGGCGTTGGCCACGTGGTGCCTCCAGGTTGCGGCCCAGTGTCAGCACCCGCACCACGCGGGCAAGCCAGGGTTTCTGAAAGCTGCTCAGTACCAGCTCATCCAGGCCATACCGCAGGGCAATCCAGACGATAAAAGCGCCCCGGTACAACCGCGTCATGCCACCGTCCCGCCCTGCCCTGGCTGCACACTGGGTGCACCAGAACCTGCAGGGGGAACACGAGCCCCAACAAACTGCCGCAGCGCCTGCGCGGCGCGCTGGGCAACCTGCGCCACGGTGTGGGCTGGCACGTCGCCAATCACCCGGGCAAGGTCTTCTTCCACATCCCAGCGCACATGGTCCACCAGCCAGTTGATTTCTGCCGCGAGTTGCACGTCGCCTTCAATACGGATGGCGGGTTTGTCGCCACGCAGTGCGGTCTGGGCCAGAACAAAAGGTGACTCGTCAGCCACCACCAACGTCAGGTCGGGCAGGCTTCCCGCATTGGCCAGATCCAGCAGGCCAGCGGGTGTCACCACAAGCCGCAGCGAGAACGCACGCCATTGCACCAGCACCACCCGGCCCTTCTGGCGCACGAGGCGCGCAGTGGCTTCAGGCTCCTGACCCAGCACGTGGTTCAGGAACAGCACGATACGGCGCTGCGCCTCACTGACCAGCCACACGGGGGGCTGCAAACGTGCGCCCAGTGTGTCCAAGATACCGTTCAAAAAAGGAAATGGGGACTGTGTTGCCATAGTCCCCATTATCACGTCTGTGTTAGCCAATCGCAGCATGAGATGGCATGTTCAAGTAGACACCACGGAACCGGCTTTGCCGGGCCGTCGGTGGAGCCCCCTGCAAGGGGGTTGGCGTTTACACGCAGTGAAAAAGCCTGGGGGTGTGCTTATTGCAGGGCTTGTACGCCTGCAACCAACCAGCCGCTGTTGCCGGTTTTGAGCTTGGTCATGTTCCACACTTCACGGAACGGGCTCGGGCCTGCCGAAGGCTCTTCACGGATCATGCCGGAGAACTCGACACTGGCCATGTAGCCATCGTCCAGCTCTTCAATCCCGAGCAGTTGGGCCTCAAGCACCATCACGTCGGTCTTGTTCACCTGGGCACCGATGTGGCTTTCACGCTCGGCCAGTTGGGTCTTGATCTCGGTCAGCATGCTGTCGGTCATCATCGCGCGCAGCGATGGCACGTCTGAACGATCCCACGCGTCTTGCAGCGTTACGAAGTTGCGTTTGGCAGCCACCAGGAAACCGTCCACATCAAAACCGGCAGGGATACCCCAGTTCTGCGAACCACCCAAAGCGGAACCAATCACCACGCCGGAGCCATGGGGGCGGTTGCTGACCACATCCTGTGCCTGGGCAGCCTCAAATGCCGTGGCGTTTTGCTCCCAAGGGCGTGCCGAAGCATCGTTGCCCACGTTGTTGGGGCTGTACGCACGGGGTGTTGCCGCCGCTGCAGGTGATGTGTTGCCAGCACCCTGGAAGGCAAATGGGCCGTTGCCTGCATTCCCGGCATTACCGCCAGCGGCCTGGGATTTGCGCGAACGCATCACCATGCCGAACACCACAAAACCGACCAACACCAGCAAAGCGATCAGCATGAACTGGCCAAATGCAGCACCCAGCCCGAGCGAGCTGGCCAGCCAGGCCAGCCCCAGCCCCGCAGCCAAACCACCCAGCATGCCAGCCCAGGGCTTCTTCGGCGCAGCCGCTGCAGCCGCACCCGGCGCAGCAGCCGGTTTGGCCGCGTTGGCGTTCTGGGCCATACCACCTGGCGCAGCTGGTGCTGCGGGCGCAGCTTCACGCTGCGTCACGTTGTTGGACTGCTTGCCAAAAGACTTTCCGCCACCCATGCGGCGTGCGGCTTCCGCGTCGAGCGTGCTCAACGCCATAAAACCAACCAAAACAACAGACCAGAACTTTTTCATCGCCATCTCCTTTTATCGTTTACGCAAACCGCATGCACGCCAAGCCCCCTTCCAGAGATACCGCAGAACTGGCTTTGCCAGGCTGCTGGTATCGCCCCCTTTAAGGGGGAAAGCGCCAAAGGCGCTACGGGGGAGTAATCAAGTCAGCACTTGATTCCAACATGCAACGCCACAATACCCCCCGTCATATTGTGATAGTCCACATGGCCAAAGCCATTTTTCTGCATAAGGTCTTTGAGTGCATCCTGTGACGGATGCATACGGATCGACTCCGCCAGATAGCGGTAACTGGAGTCGTCCCCCGCCACCAGCTTGCCCAGACGCGGCAGGATGTTGAAGGAATAAAAGTCGTACGCCTTCTCCAGCGGTTTGGCCACCTTGGAGAACTCCAGCACCAGCAGTTTGCCGCCCGGTTTGAGCACGCGGCACATTTCGGCCAGGGCCACGTCTTTGTGGGTCATGTTGCGCAGGCCAAACGCCACACTGACCACGTCAAATTGCGCATCAGGAAACGGCAGGTGCTCGGCGTCACACACCACGGTAGGCAACACCACCCCGGCGTCCAGCAAGCGGTCGCGGCCCGTGCCCAGCATGGCGGCGTTGATGTCCGTGTGCACCACCCGGCCCGATGCGCCCACCTTCTTGGAGAAAGCCAGCGCCAAATCACCCGTGCCACCGGCGATGTCGAGAACCTGGTCACCTTCCTTCAGGTTGGCCACACCCACGGTGTAGGCCTTCCACACCCGGTGCAGGCCACCGGACATGAGGTCGTTCATGAGGTCATATTTGGGGGCAACGGAGTCGAACACGCTGCGCACATGGCGCGCCTTGTCCTTTTCGTCGACCGACTGAAAGCCGAAATGCGTGGTACTCATACTTGGATGCTAGGGCGTAAACCGGGTTTTGCCGCTGACAACCCCGCCCCTTTATGGGGAATTAGCGGCAGTGAAAGCTCAGTGCGAAGAACAGCTGTGACCAGCGTTGGTGACCATGGGTGTATCACGGTCCACCCCTGCGGCGTCCAGCCGGGCCAGGTAGTCCGTCCACAGCCGATCCTGCGTGGCACCCAGCTCGTACAGGTAGTCCCACGAAAAGATGCCGCTTTCGTGCCCATCGGAGAACACGGGTTTGACGGCATAGTTGCCCACCGGCTCCAGGCCCACCAGGCCAACCTCCCGCTTGCCGGTCTGCAGCACCTCCTGCCCTGGCCCATGGCCCTGCACTTCGGCCGAGGGAGAGTAAACCCGCATCAGCTCAAACGGCAGCCGGAATGTGGCACCATCCGAAAATGTAACTTCAAGTACACGAGACAACTCATGCACCGTGATGGCCTGTGGTGTGGGAGCCCCCGTTTTTAAACCTGCCATGGAATCCCCTGTGAAACGCATTAAAAGTGGGAGCGATTGTCCCACCCCGCGGCCAAGCGGGGCACACCACGCGGCGGCAACCCCATCACACGGCTGACGATGGACAACTCCGCCCACCCCACGGTGCATGTGTCTGCGCTGCCACCACCGGCAGCCACCGACGCGACGAGCAGCAAACTCGCCCACAGGGCCTTCTGGGTCATGACCCGGCGCGTCACCATGATGGCCGCCGGGGTGGACTTCGCCCTGCTGCTGCTGTTCCTGTATTTCGATGCCCCCTTGCTGGCCTGGCTCAACCTGGTCAGCATCGGCCTGTATGGCTGCGCCTACTGGCTTTTGACCCGGCGCATGAACGCCTCAGCCATCGCCCTGATCTGGCTGGAGGTGCTGGGCCACGCCGCCATTGGCACCATGCTGATTGGCTGGGACAGCGGGTTCCACTATTACCTGCTGATGTTTATTCCGGCCATTGTGGTCAGCGCTGGCAGCAAGCTGCGGCCTTACACCCTGCTTTTGCTGCTTTTTGTTTTCTACATCGGCCTGCACACCGTTGCACGCTGGGTCGGGCCCACTGCCCCGCTGGACAACACAGGCTTGTGGGTGGTGCACGGGTTTAACGTGGCGGTGGTGTTTGCGATGGCGGCCTACACCGCGCGCTTTTACTACCGCACAGTGCGCCGTGCCGAGAAAAAACTGGCCGATCTGGCGGCCACCGACCCGCTCACCGGACTGTCCAACCGACGCAACCTGCTGAGTCTGGCGGAACAGGTTCTGGCACACGCCGAACGTACGGGGCACAGCACCGCCCTGGTGTTGGCCGACATTGACCATTTCAAGGCCATCAACGACCAGCACGGGCATGAAGCCGGGGACCAGGTGCTGGTGCACATCGGCACGCTCCTGTCTGAGACCTGCCGCGCCCAGGACATCGTTGCACGCTGGGGCGGAGAAGAATTTTTGCTGCTGCTGCCCGCCACCGACGCTGCCGCCGCGCTGGCGTTGGCCGAACGCATACGCTCGGTTGTCACGGCGCAGCCGCTGTCGACCCACAAGCAAGAGACGCCCATTAACGCCACGCTGTCATTGGGGGTCACAGTTGTTCAAACCAACGAACCACTGGCCAGCGCCATTGCACGGGCTGACGGCGCGCTCTACCGCAGCAAGGAACAGGGGCGCAACCGCGTTACGACTGCGGAGTTGGCAAAGCCATAAGGTTCAGTCGCGTACACAGGTCTGCCTCCATCGCAGACAGGCGGGCCAACACAGCCGCCTCTTCAGCACCAACACGCTCCCGCACCGCAGCAGCCCACACGGGTGCAGGGAAATGGCTGTCCCAAGTAAACCGCGCAATCACATGCCAGTGCAAGTGCGGCACCATGTTGCCCAGTGCGGCCAAGTTGATCTTGGTGGGCTGCAGGTGGTCACGCAGGGCCTGCTCCACCACGGTCACCACCTCCATGCAATGCTGGCGGCTGGCGGCATCCAGGTCGGAAAACTCGGCCACATGGGTATTCCAGACCACGCGGTAAAACGCAGGAAACCCGACTTCATCCGCGCGGATGACACGCAGGTGGGCACCACGCCACACCAGCGCACCGCCGTCAGTGGCGCAAAGAGGGCAAGCAGCCGCACTCACACCAGCACCCGCTCGATCCCGCCATGGTTCGCTGCGGCCACGTACTCCGGCAGCCACTGGTCGCCCAGGATCTGGTTCGCCATTTCCACCACGATGTAGTCGGCTTCGAGCAGGCCGTTGTTCAGGTCGTTGCCGTAACGGCTCAGACCCTGCAGGCAGCTGGGGCAGCTGGTGAGGATCTTGACGTTGCCTTGTGCTGCAACCGAGCCGGTGGCGCGTAATGCAGCTTCACCCTTTTTCAGCTCCTCTTCTTTGCGGAAGCGGATCTGCGTCGAGATGTCGGGCCGCGTCACACCCAGCGTGCCGGATTCGCCGCAGCAGCGGTCGTTCTTCAGCACGTTGTTGCCCACCAGCGCCTTCACCGTCTTCATCGGGTCCTGCAGCTTCATGGGGCTGTGGCAGGGGTCGTGGTACAGGTAGCCACCACCATCTGCATTGCCCAGCGTGATACCTTTTTCCAGCAGGTA
>JAGOEY010000011.1:0-6738 GCA_017997515.1 Burkholderiaceae bacterium
AAGGGCTGGCAGTGGCGCGACAAGTGGTCGCTGCTCAAGGCATCCCTCGGCTGGCAACGGGCAGGTTTTGTGTGCCCGCCGCATGTTTCGGTGGCCGACCTTTGCAGCGGCCTGACCGCGCGGGTGCGCAGCGAGATGATCGACCCACTGTGTGTGTCGGCGCTGAACACCCCCGCCGCCCAGGCCAGCGGCCAGGTGTTTCTGCGGGTGCTGCAAGACGCCCTGTTTGGTGTCAGCGGTGGCTCCCACCTGCTGCTGCCCCGGGTGGACCTGGGGGCGCTGTTCCCCGACGCGGCACTGCGCTGGCTCGCCGCCCACGGCGCACACACCGTGCTGGGCAAACGGGTGCAGTCCATCCAGCCACAGCCCGACCAAACCTGGCGCGTGGACGGCGAAGTGTTTGACCAGGTGGTGCTGGCCTGTTCACCGCAAGAGGCGTCGCGCCTGGTGGCAGGCAGTGGCGTGGGCACGGCGGCCGCTGCGCAGTGGGTGGCGCAGGCTGACGCGCTGCGGTTTGAAGCCATCACCACGGTGTATGCCACATCCGCCACCGTGGCGCAGACCCCGCTGGCGCAGCCCATGCTGGCGCTGCGCAACACCGCCGCCCTGCCCGCCCAGTTTGTGTTTGACAGGGGCCAGCTGGGCAGCCCGCGCGGAATGCTGGCATTTGTCATCAGCGCGTGTGAGGGCGACCGCGCCTGGCTGGAGCGCCAGGTGTGCGCCCAGGCAGCGGAACAGCTGGGTCTGCAGGATGTGCAGCCGCTGCAAACCGTGGTGGAAAAACGCGCTACGTTTGCCTGCACACCGGGCCTGGTGCGCCCGCCTATGGACGTTGCGCCGGGCTTGCGTGTGTGTGGTGACTACATCGAAGGGCCCTACCCCGCCACGCTGGAAGGCGCTGTGCGCAGCGGCCAGGCGGCAGCCACGTGAGTCCGAGACCGGAACGCCCATAAAAAACGCCAGCAACTTGCTGGCGTTTTTACTTCTTTTTTGATAGCTTCCAGCGCCCTATGGACGGGCGCTAGAGGCCAATTTAACCCTCAACCACCAGTCAACCGCGCATGTTTGCGTTGCGACATACGTTTGGCCACGCGGGGCAGGATCAGCACGGCCAGCACGATGAAGATCAGGGTGAGCGACATGGGGCGCTGTAGGAAGATCATGGCGCTGCCTTCACCGATGGAGATGGCGTTGCGCAGTTGCGCTTCGGCCAGCGGGCCCAGGATCATGCCGATGACCACCGGGGCGGTCGGGAAGTCAAAACGCCGCATCACCACACCCAGCACACCAATGGCGTACAGCAGGAACAGGTCAAACGCGCTTTGGCGCATGCCGTAGGCACCGACGGTGGCGAAGATCAGGATGCCGGCGTACAGCTGGGGCTTCGGAATCTTCAGCAGCTTGACCCACAGGCCGACCATAGGCAGGTTCAGCACCAGCAGCATCACGTTGCCGATGTAGAGCGAGGCAATCAGCGCCCACACCAGGCTGGACGAGGTGGTGAACAGCTGCGGGCCGGGCTGGATGCCGTAGTTCTGGAACGCACCCAGCAGAATAGCCGTGGTGTTGCTGGTGGGAATGCCCAGCGTCAGCAGCGGGATAAGCGCAGCGGTCACCGTGGCGTTGTTGGCGGCTTCGGGGCCGGCCACACCTTCAATGGCACCGGTGGTGCCAAACTCGGCCTCGTCTTCCGGGTTCTTCACCAGCTTCTTTTCAGCGGCGTAGCTCAGGAAGGTCGGGATCTCGGTGCCGCCCGCAGGGATGGTGCCGAACGGGAACCCAATCGCCGTGCCACGCAGCCAGGCCGGAACAGAGCGTTTCCAGTCGCGTTTGGTCATGGTCACGCGGCTCAGCTTGTTTTGCGTGTCAACCACCTTGCCCTCGAACAGCGCGGCGTGCAGGCATTCGGCCACCGCAAACAGGCCCACAGCCACCAGCACAATTTCAACGCCGTCCAGCAGCTCAGGCACACCCCCGGTGTACCGGGCCTGGCCCGAAATCTGGTCCATCCCCACCAGGCCTGCGGCCAGGCCGATGAAGAGAGACGTCATCCCGCGCAGCGTGCTTTTGCCCAGCACCGCACTGACCGTGGTGAAGGCCAGCACCATCAGCATGAAGTATTCAGGAGGGCCCAGCCGCACGGCGTATTCGGCCATGATGGGTGCGAACAGGGTAACCAGCACGGTGGCAATGGTGCCTGCGACGAAGGAGCCAATGGCCGCTGTGGCCAGCGCCGCACCGGCGCGCCCACTCTTGGCCATCTTGTTGCCCTCCATCGCGGTCACCATACTGGCCGTTTCCCCGGGCGTGTTCAGCAGGATGGAGGTGGTGGAGCCGCCGTACATGGCACCGTAATAAATGCCGGCAAAGAAGATCATTGAAGCCGTGGCTTCGACCTTGGCCGTGATAGGCAGCAGCATCGCCACCGCCACCGCCGGGCCAATACCAGGCAGCACACCAATAGCCGTGCCGAGTGCACAGCCGACAAAAGCCCACATCAGGTTGACCGGCGTGCCGGCGGTGATGAAGCCTTGGAGAAGGTTGTTCCAGAGATCCATGATTTACAACCACCCTGTGTTGGTGAGTCCGGGCAGGTTGATTGCCAGGAATTGGGTGAACATCCAGAACACGGGCGCTGCAATCAACAGGCCGGTGATCAGGTCTTTGGCCAGGATGCCAGGCTGCATCGCGTCTTGCCCTGCCGCACGACGCAGGCCCTGCACGGCGAGCATGAAACACAGCGTGCAGCTCAGGATGAAGCCGATGGTGGTGATGAGCGCCGCATTGGCCAGCAGGCCTGCAGACACCCAGATAAAACCAGGCCAGTACGGCGGCTCAGAGCCGCCCACCTCGGGCGCATCCAGCTCGCGGAACCCACCCGTCATGGCCTCGCGCACGATCAACACACCACACACCACCAGGATGGCGGCCACCAGCCACGGCAAAAAGTTGGGCCCCACGCCGCCATATCCCGAGTCCCCCGGAATGGTCAGCGCCCCAAACGCAAGCCCCGCCCCCACCAAAAGTACGCCCGCCCCGACAAGGGTCTGCAGCGTAAAAGGAGATCTTTGTTGTGTCATGTTTTGAATTCCTCGAAAAACCGCTTACAGAGCACGGCACTCCTGCTACCAATGGGGGGCAGCTCCGGCAAGCGCAGCGAAGCCCCCTCCAGCAGACACCGCAGAACCGGCTTTGCCGGGCTGCTGGTGTCGCCCCCTGCAAGGGGGTTGGCGTTTACACGAAGTGAAAAAGCCTGGGGGTGTGCCCAATCAGATCATCCCGGACTTGACCATAGTCGCGCGCAGGCTGGCGAACTCGTCGTCCACAAACTTCTCGAACTCTGCACCGGTCAACAGCGCAGGCGTCCAGTCGTTCTTCTTCAGGGCTTCCTGCCAGGTGGCCGACTTGGTGGCCTTGACGATCATGTCGATCAGGTCCTTGCGCTGCGCGGGCGTGATGCCGGGTGCGCCGTACACACCGCGCCAGTTGCCGATCACCACGTTGTAGCCCTGCTCCTTCATGGTCGGGATGTCATTGCCCTTGAGGCGAGTTTCGGACGTGACGGCGATGCCCTTCATCTTGCCGGTCTTGATGTACTCCGAGAACTCGCTCATGCCGCTGCCGCCGACCGTAACGTTGCCGCCCAGGATGGCTGCCGTGGCCTCGCCGCCGCCCCGGAACGCGACGTAGTTGATCTTGGAGGGGTCCACACCTGCTTCACGCGCCAGCATGGCTGCAGCCACGTGTTCGGTGGAGCCGCGCGAACCGCCGCCCCATTTCACGCTGCCGGGGTCTTTCTTCAGCTGGGCGACCACGTCGGCCATGTTCTTGAAGGGCGAATTGGCGGGCAGCACAAACACGTTGTATTCGCTGGTCAGGCGCGCCAGCGGTGTGGCCTGCGACAGGTTCACGGGGGGTTTACCCGTGATGATGCCGCCCAGCATCACCGCACCCATCACCATCATGGCGTTCGGGTCACCCTTGCTGCCATTGACGAACTGCGCCAGGCCAATGGCACCGGCGGCGCCACCCTTGTTGTCAAAAGTGACGGTCGAGGCAGCACCAGAGTCTGTCAGGGCCTTGCCGAGCGCGCGGCCCGTGGTGTCCCAGCCACCGCCGGGATTGGCGGGCAGCATCATCTTGATGTTGGGGGCTGCAGCGTAGGCGCTCAGCGGCAAAGTGCCGGTCGCGGCCAACGCGGCCAGGGATTTCAAAAAGATATCGCGACGCATATGTGTCTCCTTGGGTTGCGGAAATTGCTCTCGAATGATGCACCCGCTGCCTGTCAATCTGCTGTCCCACACCTCAGTGAAAACCCGCAGGATGGATCACCCCCAGGCTTCGCTGCGCTCTCGCCAACCCCCTTGCCGGGGGCTCCACCAGCGGCCTGGCAAAGCCAGGTCCGCGGTGTCTGCTTGAAAAGACGAGCGCGCATCGGGCAATGGTATGTTCTCGCCATGAGACTCTTGCTTGTTGAAGACGACCCCACCATGCGCACCACGCTGGAGCGTGCGCTGACGCGGCGCGGCATGCTGGTGACGGCGGTGGGTGACGGGCGCGAGGCGCTGGCGCAGTGGATTGCCCACCCGCCACACGCCATGGTGCTGGACCTGAGCCTGCCCGGCATGGACGGCCTGCAGGTGCTGCAGGCGGGCCGCCAGCGCGGGCTGCGCACGCCGGTGCTGATCCTCACCGCACGTGGCACCGTGGGGGACCGGGTGGTGGGCCTGAACAGCGGGGCCGACGACTATCTGCCCAAACCGTTTGACTTGGACGAGCTGGAGGCCCGCCTGCGCGCCTTGCAGCGCCGCAACCCCGAAAATGAAGAAGAATTGGCCTCCAGCGCCCATTCAGTGGGCACACTTCGCTACGATAAATATAGCGGAGCCATTTACCACGGCGATGCGGTACTCGAGCTGACCCCACGCGAGCTGGCCTTGCTGCAGGCGCTGATGGTCAAACCCGGTCACGCCGTGTCGAAGGAACATTTGTTCGGCCTGGTGTTCCCCGGCGAAAAAGACGTGCAGTACGAAGCCATTGAAGTGGTGGTGTACCGCCTGCGCAAAAAACTCGCGGGCACCGGCACCACCTTGATGACGTTACGTGGGCTGGGTTACCTGCTCAAAAGCGACACATGAAGGCCCCTCCACAGCGCAGCACGCGCACCCTGTCGCTGCGCCGCTACCTGCTGATCGGCATCCTGCTGCCCATCGGAGTGCTGGTGGTATTTAACACCTTCAGCCTCTACCACCAGGCGCTCAACGCGGTCAACACCGCCTACGACCGCACCCTGCTGGCCTCGGCCAAGTCGATCAGCGAGCAGCTCGACGTCACCGGGTACGACGACGTCTCTGAGCTGCGTGCGCTGGTGCCCTACTCGGCGCTGGAGGCTTTTGAAGCCGACAACCAGAGCCGCATGTACTACCGCGTCTCCAGCCTCAGCGGCGAGATGGTGTCGGGCTACGCCGAGCTGCCGTTCTGGCGCGGCAAAATTCCCGACCGGCCACCCTATGCCGCCCTGGTGGACTTTTACGACGCCCGGTTTCGCGATGCCGACGTGCGTGTGGCCGTGCTGCTGCAGCCCGTCACCAGCGCACAAGGGCGGGGCGTGGCCGTAATCCAGGTGGCCGAAACGCTGGAGCTGCGCCACACCCTGGCACAACAAATCCTGTGGACCACCCTGCAGCGCCAGGCCGTGCTGGTGGCGGTGATTGCGCTGGTCGTGGTGGTGGTGGTGCAGCGCGCCACGCGCCCCGTGCGCCGCCTGAGTGAAGAGCTGCAGGCCCGTCCCGAAGCGCAGCTGACCCCCATCAGCGCACCCGACGCCCCGCGTGAACTGCTGCCTCTGGTGGACGCCACCAACCACGTCATGCTACGCCTGCAAAACCTGCTGGACCACCAAAAACGTTTTGTGCGCGACACCGCCCACCAACTGCGCACACCGCTGGCGGTGCTGAAGGTGCAGGTGCAGTCTGCCTTGCGCGGCGACCTGGACGCACAGCAGGCCTTGCGTGAAATCAGCGGCACCGTGGACCGCGCCACCCTGCTGGCCAACCAAATGCTGTCACTGGCCAAAGTGGAGCAGTTGCGCCAGCAAGCCGGTGCGGGCGCCATCGACCTGGCAGAAATTGTGCGTGCCGTGGCGCTGGACCTGTCGCCGCTGGTGGCAGAAAACGACCTCGACTTCAGCCTCGAAACCCACAAAGCGCCTGTGTATGCGCACGACTGGATGCTGCGCGAACTGGCGCGCAACCTGCTGCACAACGCCATCAAACACTGCCCACCAGGAACGGCGCTGGCCGTGCGGATTGCTGTGGACACCCACCATGCGGTGCTGACCGTATCCGACAGCGGCCCCGGCATCAGCAGCGAACTGCGGGAGCGCCTGTTCCAGCCCTTTTCTGCGGGCGACGTGCGCAACGGCTCAGGCCTGGGCCTGGCCATCTGCCACGAAATTGTGGCCGCGCTGGAAGGCAGCATCAGCCTGGACAACCGCACCGTACATTCACACGTCCAGGGGCTGGATGCGGTGGTCAGGCTCAAATTGGCGAGAACATCACACCATGGCTGAAACCAGCACACTGCGGCTCGACAAATGGTTGTGGAGTGCGCGCTTTTACAAAACCCGCAGCCTGGCGGCAGACGCCATTGGCAAGGGGCGTGTGCAGGTGAACGGTGCCACGGCCAAGGCGTCACGCGAACTGCGCCCCGGTGACAGCGTGGTGCTGCAGATGGACA
>JAGOEY010000011.1:6838-18536 GCA_017997515.1 Burkholderiaceae bacterium
ACACGTTTGGTCATCAGCAAAGACCGGGGACGGTGGGTGCCACATTTGATGCAGGACATCGTGGCACAGGTCGCGTTGGGGCCAAAAGCAGACCCCGAGGCCTTGGACTTGTAACGCAACCCGTCACTGGCGACAACTGTTTCAACACTGGAATTCAGATCGGACACAAGCAACCCCTTGAATGGGCCAGGCCGCACAGTCCCTGCGGCCCGACGGGCATAAACTTCACAACTCTCCGAGCTGTCCCTCTACAACTTTGAACCATTCTCTCACCGCATGGGCGGTAAGGAATGGGCGGACAAACCCCAGCTTGCAGCAGGCGCTTATTTCTCGGGAATGGCATCTTCGCTCTGCATCACGCCTGTTGACTTTTTGGTGGTGATCCGGCGGCTTGCGATCTGCACCTGGGGATATGCAGGGTGCTGGGTATTGATCAGTACCACATGCTGCTGGGGAGCCTGGTAAGACAGCGCCCACACACTCAGCAGTTTGTAGAGGTGGATGTAGCTGGTCATTTGTGCCACCAGATAGTCGTCGTCGCCCAGCAGCCAGGGTTTGTCGACCACCATCGTGTCGTGCAGTCCAAAACCTTCGGGCAGAGAAATGGTTTCGCGCACCACCACCGTCTTGCGTTTGTCATTCGCCAGCCATTCCGGGCAGCAATAGGCCGCGAGTTCAGGCGTCTCATACGCCCGAATCAACGGCGACACCGGAAGACTCACACGAGGCTCTGGCGTGCCAGCACCCACTTTGAAAATCTTGCTGCGCATCATGTTGTCTTCGGCAGCCAATCGGTACGCTTTGAGAAACATGGAAACCTCTTAAAAGCACGCTTATGAATATCCAACCCACACCCATCCCAGAAAGCACTACACCCCAATGACCATGGGGTGTTGAGAGCCGCCTGATACAAGAACCTGTTCAGTCCTCGCCAATCGCCCGGTACATACCGGCACCCAGCACGCCCCCCACAATGGGAGCGAGCCAGAACAACCACAGCTGCTGCATGGCCAGACCACCGGCAAAGACCGCCACACCCGTGCTGCGTGCGGGGTTCACCGACGTACCCGTGACGGGGATGCTGACCAAGTGGATCAGCGTCAAACCCAGGCCAATGGCGATAGGTGCAAAGCCCTGGGGCGCACGTTTGTCGGTGGCACCCATGATGATCACTAGGAACATGGCCGTCATCACGACTTCCGTGACCAGGGCGGCCACCATCGAGTAACCCGCTGGCGAGTGCGCACCATAGCCGTTGGAGCCAAAACCTGCGGTCACGTCAAAACCAGGGCGGCCGCTGGCAATGACATACAACACACCACCGGCTACCACCGCACCCACCAACTGCGAGAGGATGTAGGGCACCAACTCCTTCGCCGAAAACCGGCCCCCAGCCCACAGACCAATCGACACCGCCGGGTTCAAATGGCAGCCTGAAATATGGCCAATGGCAAACGCCATGGTCAGCACCGTCAAACCAAACGCCAGGGCAATACCGTGAAAGCCGATGCCCAGCCCCGGAAACGCCCCCGCCAGCACCGCACTGCCGCAGCCCCCCAGCACCAGCCAGAAAGTGCCCACCGACTCTGCCAAATACTTCTTCATACATCCCTCATTTATTGTTGAAAAACCAATTTCTTGAAACAAGCCACCCCAACCCAACACCCGCCACATGCGCAATGCTGGCCGCGTTGCGCAACACCATCTCAAGCTCACTCCAGCTAGGGGCTTGCTTCTGCGTATTGCCGAAGTTCAACTTGTCGAATGCAAGCAAGGTACCTGCCGAAAACTGGACACGCTTGACAGGTGATGGGGGCACCGCCAGCACACTCCATCACTGTGCAGCCGCAAGCTTCAACCAGTCAGCGCATGCAGCAGGCTGCCAATGGAAGGTCTGCGCCACAGCATCCTTGTCAAAAATCACCTTGAACTGGCAGGTCGTGAACGCATTGCCCTGACCGGTGCGGAAGTTGAAGGTGTAGTCCCACTCACGCACGCCGTACATACCCTCCGCGAAATGGGGGTATGTTGAGCGCCACCTCAGCACACTCTGCCTGAACAGAATTGCAGGACGGGCGGCACGAATGCAGCCAAGGTGCTGGCACGCGCCCTCAGCTGCGCCGAGTATTCACTTACCTTCGCACCGCAAAATTCATCATTTTTTATAGCGCCTTGCGTAGTCTGGATGGGCGCTGGATGCCATTTTGATTAAAAAATTGCACACTACGGCGATCTGGGTTCTACCTCGAAAACAAAAAGCCCCACAGCCAGGGCTGCGGGGCTTTTAAAGGGCGCTATTGCGGGTGGGTCAGGTTACGCAGCGACACTGTCCTTCACCGTATCGGCAAGGTCGGTGTAGTCCTTGACCTGGTCAAAGTTCAGGTACTGGTAAATCTTGTCGCTGTCTTTGGTCAGCACACCCATGTCGGCCAGGTATTCGGCCTTGGTGGGGATACGGCCCAGCTTGGAGCAGATAGCGGCCAGTTCTGCCGACCCCAGGTACACGTTGCTGTTCTTGCCCAAACGGTTGGGGAAGTTGCGGGTGGACGTGGAGAACACGGTGGCGCCCTCTTTCACCTGGGCCTGGTTGCCCATACACAGGCTGCAGCCTGGCATTTCCATACGTGCACCGGCCGAGCCGAGCACGCCGTAATGGCCTTCTTCCGACAGCTGTTTGGCATCCATCTTGGTGGGCGGAGCCATCCAGAGTTTGACGGGGATGTCGCGCTTGTTCTCGAGCAGCTTGGACGCAGCGCGGAAGTGGCCGATGTTGGTCATACACGAACCGATGAACACTTCGTCGATCACCGCACCGGACACTTCGGACAGGGTCTTCACGTCATCCGGGTCGTTCGGGCAGGCCACGATAGGCTCATGGATATCGGCCAGATCGATCTCGATAACAGCAGCGTATTCGGCATCGTCGTCGCCCTTGAGCAACTGGGGATCTGCCAGCCAAGCTTCCATCGCCTTGATGCGGCGGTTGATGGTGCGCACGTCGGAGTAACCCGTGGCAATCATCCACTTCAGCATGGTGATGTTGCTGTTGATGTACTCGATGATCGGCTCTTTGTTCAGGTGCACCGTGCAACCACCGGCAGAACGTTCTGCGGATGCGTCGCTCAGCTCGAAAGCCTGCTCCACCTTCAGGTCAGGCAAACCTTCGATTTCCAGGATGCGGCCCGAGAAAATGTTCTTCTTGCCTTGTTTGGCCACCGTCAGCAGACCGGCCTTGATGGCGTACAGCGGGATAGCGTTCACGAGGTCACGCAGGGTAATGCCCGGCTGCATTTCGCCCTTAAACCGCACCAGCACGCTCTCAGGCATGTCCAGCGGCATCACGCCCGTAGCAGCACCAAAAGCGACCAAGCCAGAACCGGCGGGGAAACTGATGCCGATGGGGAACCGGGTGTGGCTGTCGCCACCGGTGCCGACGGTGTCGGGCAGCAGCATGCGGTTCAGCCAGCTGTGGATGATGCCGTCGCCGGGGCGCAGCGGGATACCACCACGGGTGCTCATGAAGTCGGGCAGCTCGTGGTGCATCTTCACGTCCACGGGCTTGGGGTAAGCAGCGGTGTGGCAGAACGATTGCATCACCAGGTCAGCACTGAAGCCCAGGCAGGCCAGGTCTTTCAATTCATCACGGGTCATGGGGCCGGTGGTGTCTTGGGACCCCACCGACGTCATCTTGGGTTCGCAGTAGGTGCCGGGGCGCACGCCCTGGCCTTCTGGCAGGCCCACAGCACGGCCCACCATCTTTTGCGCGAGTGTGAAACCACGGCCGTTGTCGGCCGGGCTTTGCGGCAGGCGGAACAGGGTGGACGCCGGCAGGCCCAGCGCAAAACGCGCCTTGGCGGTCAGCCCCCGGCCAATGATCAGGGGAATACGGCCACCGGCGCGCACTTCGTCGAACAACACGTCACTCTTCAGCGTGAACTCGGCAATCACCTTGCCGTCCTTCAGCGCCTTGCCTTCGTAAGGACGCAGCTCAACCACGTCACCCATGGCCATCTGGCTCACGTCCAGCTCGATCGGCAATGCGCCCGAGTCTTCCATGGTGTTGTAGAAGATCGGTGCGATCTTGCTGCCCAGACACACACCACCAAAACGCTTGTTGGGCACAAACGGAATGTCTTCGCCAGTGAACCACAACACCGAGTTGGTGGCGGACTTGCGGCTGGAGCCGGTACCGACCACATCGCCCACATAGGCCACCAGGTTGCCCTTGGCACGCAGGTCTTCGAGGAACTTAACCGGGCCGCGTTTGCCGTCTTCTTCCGGCACGATGCCAGGGCGGGCATTCTTGTGCATGGCCAGCGCGTGCAGCGGGATGTCGGGGCGGCTCCAGGCGTCGGGCGCGGGCGACAGGTCGTCGGTGTTGATTTCACCGGCCACTTTGAAGATGCTGACGGTGATGCTCTCAGGCACTTCGGGGCGGCTGGTAAACCACTCACCTTCGGCCCAGCTTTGCAGCACGGCCTTGGCGTATTTGTTGCCCTTTTCGGCCTTTTCCTGCACGTCGTGGAACTGGTCGAACATCAGCAGTGTGTTCTTCAGGCCCGCAGCGGCGACTTCGGCCACACTCGCGCTGGCGTCGTCCAGCAGGTCAATCAGGGGGCTGATGTTGTAGCCACCCAGCATGGTGCCAAGCAGCTCGGTGGCTTTTTCGCGCGACAGCAGCGGGCACTTTTCGGTGCCGTGGGCCACAGCGGCCAGGTAGCTGGCCTTGACCTTGGCCGCATCGTCCACACCGGCGGGCACGCGGTGGGTGATGAGGTTCAGCAGGTTGGCTTCTTCACCGGCGGGCGGTGCCTTCAGCAGTTCGACCAGTTCACCAGTCTGCTTGGCAGACAAAGGCAACGGGGGGATACCGAGCACCGCGCGTTCGGCAACATGGGCGGCATAGGCTTGCAACATGGTTTTCTCCTGGGGTTCAATAATCGTGGGGGCAAAAGACGCAGCGTTGTGGTTCGGCTTATTTGGCGTCTGTAGGCAGAGCAGGTTCAAGCACGCTTCGTGCCGGATTCTTCTTCAGCGTTTCGTTGATGGCCTGTTGTTCAACACCCATACATTCGTCGGCCAGGCGCTGGCCCAGCTTGTGGTTCATGAGCATGGATTTGTTCAGAATCTGCAGCCACACTGCTCCGGCCTTCTGGTCTTCTAGGCGGATCGCGCCCGTCGTGGTGGCCACCGGGCTCATGCGGTACTTGAGCTCACGCACCTGCACGTCAAAGTAGCCCGGGGAAGCTGGGTCACGGGTCACACGCACAAACGCGCCCAGCTCACAGGGCAGGTTGCCCACATACACACGCTCTGCAATAGCGAGTTCGGCTGGCGTCAGTGCAGCCTCTGCCGCGGCAATACCTGCGGCCACGTTGACGGCAGCAGTCTTCAGCTGGGTACGGCTGGAGGTGGGGCTGGCCTTCTTGGGGGCTGCCTTGGTTTTGGCTGCGGTTGCAGCCGGTTTGCTGGTGGCGGGCTTGGCTGATTTGGCCGGGGCTGCGGTCGTCTGGGCCTGCGCCACAGTGGACACGGCGAGGCACAAAACAGCGGCACACAGGGTCTGGATGGAACGTGAGGTCATGGTGGTTGTGTGAAAAAAGGAGCCGAACAAATCAGAAAAATCAGCCAGTCACAGAAAAATAGGCTTGCGCCTGGGCTGGCATGGAACGCCCGGTTTGGTGGGCCCGTTCCAGCACTTGCCAGTAATAACGGAAACTTGCACGGTCATGCAAAACACCATTAAAACCAATGGGAGCCCACTCTGCATCTTGGGCAGATGCTATTATTTTTGAAGCAATCTCAATCTCCCCTTCCGTAGGCGCAAACGCCTCCAGAATAGGACGAATCTGGCTGGGATGGATGCTCCACATCCGCATGTAGCCCAATTCATGGGCAGCCTTCAACGCCGCAGCAGACAGGGCCGCCGGATCGCTGAATTCGGTCACCACACAGTGCGAGGGCACCTTGCCATGGGCATGGCAGGCCGAGGCGATCTCGAGCTTGGCGCGCACCACCAGCGGGTGGGTGAACTGGCCCACCACCCCCATACCTGCGGACGGAATGGCTCCACCATGGGCGGACACAAAATCCATCAAGCCGAAACTCAGCGACTGCACACGCGGGTGGGAAGCGATCTCGAATGCCCGGTGCACTGCAGCGGGTGATTCAATCAAAACATGGAGCGGAAGATGACCAGCCGACGCGCGCAAAAGGGCTTTTTCGGCCTGAATCACATCGCGCACCGACTCGACCTTGGGCACCATGATGTGGGTCAGCCGGTCGCCTGCTTTGCCGGCGATCAGGGCCATGTCGTGGAAAAAGGAAGGGTGCTCGACCGGGTGCACCCGCACGGCAACCCGTGCGTTGTCAGGGGCCTCCAGCGCCAGCGCCACCACCATGGCAGCGTGTTCTGCTTCCCCCCCCACGGGTGCACCGTCTTCGCAGTCCAGTGTCACGTCGAAGACGCAGGCACCAAACTCTTCGGTCATTTCTGCCTGCAGCTGCAGGCTTTTGCGCATCCGCGCCTCGACGCCGCTGTAATGGTCACAGACCGGTAAAAAACCGGCCCCGGCCTGGGCTCCGAGTAAAACTTGACGCGGATGCTGCATGGCGGCCTTACAGGAGGTGGGCCACACCAGCTTGTTCGTCGGTCAGCTCTTTCAGCGTTTTGTCGATACGTTCCTGGCTGAATGCATCGATTTCCAGGCCTTCGACGATTTTGTATTCGCCGTTTTCAGTGGTGACGGGGAAACCGAACATCACGTCCTTCGGAATGCCGTACTGGCCGTCCGATGGGATACCCATGGTGACCCACTTGCCGTTGGTGCCCAGAGCCCAGTCACGCATGTGGTCGATGGCAGCATTGGCGGCCGAAGCAGCCGACGACAAACCACGTGCCTCGATGATGGCCGCACCACGCTTGCCCACGGTGGGCAGGAAGGTGTTGGCGTTCCATTCCTGGTCGTTGATCATCTTGGCGACGCTTTCGCCATTGATGGTGGCGAAGCGGTAGTCGGCATACATCGTGGGCGAGTGGTTGCCCCAGACGGTGAGTTTTTCGATGTCGGCCACGGCCTTGCCGGTTTTGGCTGCGAGCTGGCTGGCAGCACGGTTGTGGTCCAGGCGCAGCATGGCGGTGAAGTTCTTGCGTGGCAGGTCAGGCGCACTCTTCATGGCGATGTAGGCATTGGTGTTGGCGGGGTTGCCCACCACCAGCACCTTGACATTGCGGCTGGCCACAGCGTTGAGCGCCTTGCCCTGTGCGGTGAAGATAGCACCGTTGACGGCCAGCAGCTCGGCACGTTCCATGCCGGGGCCACGGGGGCGCGAACCCACCAGCAGTGCGTAGTCGGCGTCCTTGAAGGCGGTCATGGGGTCACCGTGGGCGGTCATTTCAACCAGCAGCGGGAAAGCGCAGTCGTCCAGTTCCATCATCACGCCCTTGAGCGCCTTCTGGGGGCCTTCAACTGGCACTTCGAGCAGTTGCAGGATGACAGGCTGGTCCTTGCCCAGCATTTCGCCGGAGGCGATGCGGAACAACAGGGCGTAACCGATTTGACCTGCGGCACCGGTAACGGCAACGCGGACGGGCTTCTTGCTCATGGGAAAACTCCAGGAAGTGTGGTGAAAGTTTGCGAAAAACGCTGGTGAAAACCAAAAAAGCGTTTGCTACAGGGCCCGTTCACAGAAAAAGCCCTTGCAGGACAGCGTCATAGTTTACCCTCGAAAACAGGCAATCGTCAATTTGTCTTATGTCTTATATAAGATATGATTCCGCCTGTGAAATTTGTGCACTTTTGCGCACTTCATGCCTTTCAGCCAGCTGACAACAAAGCCTCCAGCACGCCCCGCTCCGCACACCTCAGCCCCACCTTCATGGCCCATACAACTACCAGCAACGCCCCCAGTGCAAGTGAAGCCGGAGCAGAGAGCCCGGCCGCCACCACACCCGCGTTCAGCCCGCTGTACCAGCAGATCAAGGCCTTGATCCTGCAAAGCCTGCAAGCGGGTGAGTGGAAGCCTGCGGAAGCCATTCCGAGCGAAATGGAGCTGGCCGCACGCTTCCGTGTCAGCCAGGGCACCGTGCGCAAAGCCATCGACGAGTTGGCCGCCGACAACCTGCTGGTGCGCCGCCAGGGCAAAGGCACTTTTGTGGCCACCCATGCCGAACGGCATGTGCAGTACCGTTTTCTCAAACTCGTGCCCGACAGCGGCGACGTGAACACCGAAGGGCCCGCAGAGCGCACCATCATCGAATGCAAACGGGTGCGCTCCAGCGCCGAAGTGGCCCGTATGCTGGCCTTGCGCCCCGGGGACGCGGTGCTGCAGGTGCGGCGCATTCTGTCGTTTGGTGGTGTGCCCACCATCCTGGAAGACCTGTGGCTACCGGGCCAACCCTTCAAGGGTTTGAGCGCCGAACAAATGGGCGACTACCGGGGCCCTACCTACGCCATGTTCGAGTTGGACTTTGGTATCCGGATGGTGCGCGCCGAAGAAAAGATCCGCGCCGTATGCCCCGACAAAGAACAAGCCGCGCTTCTGCAAGTGGCCCAGAACGTGCCGCTTCTGAGCGTGGAACGTATCGCCTACACCTACAACGACACCCCAATGGAGTTGCGCCGCGGGCTGTACCGCACGGACACGCACCATTACCGCAATGCACTCAATTGAGCACTTGAACGGCGGTATTCCGCCCCTTTTTTGTGCCCGACCCAGGAAAACCCTCAAACAATTTGACGCCTGTAAGTCTTGCGTTGCTGCATTGCAATAGAATTTTGGGTTGTTTGCATTCACCAATTACAAAGCGGTTACACCACGAAGGCCATGACATGACTGATCTTGCGACATCCTCCCGATCGAAGAAGCGGCCTGAATTCCGCAACGTCAACAAACTGACGGACCTGCCCACCTACCGCATGACACCCGCCGCCTGGGTGTCCATCCTGCACCGGGCCAGCGGGGCCTTCCTGTTCTTGCTGATGCCTTTCATCATCTGGATGTTTGACACGTCCGTGTCTTCCGAAATTTCGTTTGCAAGATTCAGGGCTGTTTTTAATGTCGGCGCGGGTTTTGTACCTGGCTGGTTTTTCAAACTCATCGCGCTGGCCATCATCTGGGCCTACCTGCACCACTTCATCGCGGGCCTGCGCCACCTCTGGATGGACGTCAGCCACTCCGCAGTGACCAAAGAATTCGGCAAGTCGTCTGCCCTGTTCACCCTTGCCATCAGCATCGGCCTGACCCTGGTGCTCGGCGCCAAGTTGTTCGGCCTCTACTAAACACCAGGAGCACAAACCATGTCAGTGAATTACGGCTCCAAACGCGTCGTTGTCGGCGCCCATTACGGCCTGCGCGATTGGCTTGCACAGCGCATCACCGCTTGCATCATGGCCATCTTTACCGTGCTGCTGTTGGCACAGGTCATTTTTACCTCTGGCCCCATCGGCTACGACACATGGGCTGGTATTTTCTCCAGCCAGTGGATGAAAGTGCTGACCTTTGCGGTGATCGTCGCCCTGCTCTACCACGCCTGGGTGGGTATGCGCGACATCACGATGGACTACATCACATCACCCGTCTGGCTGCGCCTGCTGGTGCAGGTTTTCACCATGGTCTGGCTGGTCGGTTGCGCTGGCTGGGCTATCCAGGTGCTCTGGCGTCTTTGATGCCCGTATTTGATCCCCACGAGGCATACCATAATGAGTTACACAAAAGCCAATATTACGCAGCGCAAGTTTGACGTGGTCATCGTCGGAGCCGGTGGCTCGGGCATGCGCGCTGCACTCGAACTGTCCAAGGCCGGCCTGAACGTGGCCTCGCTGTCCAAAGTGTTCCCCACCCGCAGCCACACCGTGGCAGCACAAGGTGGCGTGAGTGCGTCGCTGGGCAACATGTCGGAAGACAACTGGCACTACCACTTCTACGACACCATCAAGGGCTCCGACTGGCTCGGCGACCAGGATGCGATTGAATTCATGTGCCGCGAAGCACCCAAGGTGGTGTACGAGCTGGAACACTTCGGTATGCCGTTCGACCGCAACCCCGACGGCACGATTTACCAGCGCCCGTTCGGCGGCCACACCGCCAACTACGGCGAAAAGCCTGTGCAACGTGCCTGCGCTGCGGCCGACCGTACCGGCCACGCCATGCTGCACACGCTGTACCAGCAAAACGTCAAGGCCAAGACCAACTTCTTCGTTGAGTGGATGGCCCTTGACCTGATCCGCGACGAATCCGGCGATGTCGTGGGTGTCACCGCGCTCGAGATGGAAACCGGCGAGCTGCACATCCTGCGCGCCAAGACCGTGCTGCTGGCCACTGGCGGCGCGGGCCGCATTTTCGGTGCATCCACCAATGCCTTCATCAACACCGGTGACGGCCTGGGTATGGCCGCACGCTCCGGCATTGCACTGCAAGACATGGAGTTCTGGCAGTTCCACCCCACGGGTGTGGCTGGCGCAGGTGTGCTCTTGACCGAAGGCTGCCGCGGCGAAGGCGCCATCTTGCTGAACAGCAATGGTGAACGTTTCATGGAGCGTTATGCGCCCACCCTGAAGGATCTGGCCCCCCGCGACTTCGTGTCCCGTTGTATGGACCAGGAAATCAAGGAAGGCCGTGGCTGTGGCCCCAAGAAGGACCACATCCTGCTCAAGCTGGACCACCTGGGTGCAGAAACCATCCACAAGCGCCTGCCTTCTGTGTTTGAAATTGGCGTCAACTTCGCCAACGTGGACATCACAAAGGAACCGATCCCTGTGGTACCCACCATCCACTACCAGATGGGTGGTATCCCCACCAACATCCATGGCCAGGTGGTCGCACAGAAGAACGGCGTCAACAACGACGTGATCAACGGTTTGTATGCCGTGGGTGAATGTGCGTGTGTGAGTGTGCACGGCGCCAACCGCCTGGGCACCAACTCGCTGCTGGACTTGCTGGTGTTCGGCAAGGCCGCGGGCCGCCACATTGTGGAGTTCAACAACCGCAACAAGGAACACAAGCCGCTGCCCGCCAATGCCGGCGAACAGACCCTGGCGCGCCTGAACCAGCTGGAAGCATCGACGGAAGGCACCTACTCGCAAGACGTGGCCGCTGAAATCCGCGACGCCATGCAGTTGCACGCCGGTGTGTTCCGCACGCAGGAAAGCATGGACGAAGGTGTGCAGAAAATTGCCGCCATCCGCGGCAAGGTTGCAGGTATCACGCTCAAGGACAAGTCCAAGGTGTTCAACACCGCACGCATCGAAGCGCTGGAAGTGGACAACCTGATCGAAGTGGCCCAGGCCACGATGGTGTCGGCGGCCGCCCGCCGCGAATGCCGTGGTGCACACACCGTGTACGACTACGAACACCCGGCCGACCATGCCGAGTTCCCGCTGGGCCGCAACGACAAGGAGTGGATGAAACACACCCTGTGGTACAGCGAAGGCAGCCGCCTCGACTACAAACCCGTCAACCTCAAACCCCTGACGGTTGACAGTGTTCCGCCAAAGGTCAGAACCTTCTGATCCCAGTAGCTACAAGAGAGAAGAACCATGCAAAAACGCACATTCCAAATCTACCGCTACGACCCGGACCGCGACGCCAAGCCGTACATGCAGACCATCGAGATCGAACTCGACGGCCATGAACGTATGCTGCTGGATGCCCTGGTCAAGCTGAAGGAACAAGACCCCACGCTGTCGTTCCGCCGCTC